>NZ_LN868937.1:79500-379500 GCF_001244735.1 Bacillus andreraoultii | reverse complement strand
AAAAGAGTGTCTTGAAAACCCGATATTTAAATACTATCGAGAAAAACTTGACACATACTACCTATCCTCCAAGATTTACAAGAAATTTAGAATTAAATAAAATAAAATAAGAGCAATATACTGTTTCAATATTCCCTTTATAAATTTTAAAGTGTTTATTTCAAAATATTACTCTTCATAATACCTCTCGAACCGCCATGCATCACGGCACATGGTTACTATATCACGTTTTGCTTCCCAGCCTAATTCACGTTTAGCCTTTGATACATCTGCATAACATTCTGCAATATCACCAAGTCTTCTAGCGACAACTTCATATGGAATGGTAATACCATTTGCATCTTCAAAAGCTTTAACTAATTCTAAAACACTCGTCCCTTTACCTGTTCCTAAGTTGTAGATATTCACACCTGGAGTAAGATGTTCGAGAGCTGCAACATGCGCTTCTGCAAGATCCATTACATGAATATAGTCACGTACACCTGTACCATCAACTGTTGGATAATCATTGCCAAAAATCCTTAATCTTTCTAATTTTCCTTTTGCAACTTGGGTAATATATGGCATAAGGTTATTTGGAATTCCATTAGGTGCTTCACCAATTAATCCACTTTCATGGGCACCTACTGGATTAAAATAACGAAGGAGTGACACAGAAAAGTTAGGATTTACCTTTCCAAAATCAGTTAAAATTCGTTCACTCATCACCTTTGTTTCACCATAAGGATTTGTCGTAGGTAATAGATCCATCGTCTCAACAAATGGAACTTTATTATCACCATAAACTGTTGCTGATGAGCTAAACACAAATTTATCTACACCATATTTGTGACAAGCTTTAGCAAGAACAAGAGTACTTAAAATATTGTTATAGTAATATTTTAATGGTTTTTTTACGGACTCACCAACTGCTTTAAGACCAGCAAAATGAATGATACCATCTATTTGATGATGAATAAAAATTTGATTGACAGCTTGCTCATTTGTTACATCAACTTCATAAAATATAACTTTTTTTCCAGCTAGCTGCTCAATCTTTTGAATCATTTCAGGTCTGCTGTTAAAAAAATTATCAGCAATAATAACAGAATATCCTGCTTTTAGTAGAGCGATGCTTGTATGGGAACCAATATACCCTGCTCCTCCTGTAACTAAGATAGACAATTGTATGCCCTCCTAAGATTTAGGTTATACTTAAAAGAAAAAAATTTTAACCTATCAAATGCATAAATTCCTTTCAAATCTTGTTATATATTTATTCTTTAAGTAATATTAAAATTCTATCAAAATATTGGTAAGATTCTTGAATACAGACATACCCCTAGATATTGCATTTTGAAGAATAATAAAATATAGATTCAGCTCGTATTTACCAAAACTATACCTGACGTTACACTGCTACTAGCTTGTCAGTTAAGATTAAACATATTTAATATAAATTTTCCAAAAAGGTTTTGTAGCTTTATATTATGATAATTTTTTTCTAAAAAATAAGTTAAATGTATTTCTTAGAGCAAAAATTTCACCTTTTTTAATTACTAGGTAGAACAGATAAACTAATAGATACGTCATTCCTGCCTTAAATAGACTTAAGTACCAAGACAATGCTATAAAGGCCGCAGTACAACAAAGTTCAATTATAATATCTTTTTTGACTTTTATATCTATTAATTTAGATAGATATAATTCAGCAATAATACAACGTATAGCAAGAACTACTGTAATAGATAATACAGTTAAATTCAAACTGCTTAGTAAATATACATTTATGAAAGATAGAACTATGCTCAAAAATAATGTAAATAAATTTATTAACAACAATGCCTTTTCTTTACGTAAGGTTTTTAAATATGTGTTAATAAGCATTAGCATTTTGCTTTCAAAAATACACATAGGAAACAACAATGTCATGTAAATAAAGCTATCCAAGTACTGGGGTAACCAAAACGATAGGATCATTTTTGCTGGAAAATATAGTAATAACATCCCAAATAAGGGAACCATTATTAGGGTTCTCATAGTATTGTAAAATGATGGGAGTTTTTCCTCTGGCATTCGACGTAAAGAAGGAAATAAAACTATCCCAATTGCGTTAATAAAAAGCATTAACATATTTGAGATACTTAGGGTAAGCGAAACTTTACCGAATGTTTCGACACTCCAATTATTGTCTATAAGTAAACGTACAGACCCAACAATAAACAAGCTTGCGAAATTTGCAATTAGCAATTTACTTCCTATGGAAATATTAATCTTTATTTCTTTTAAAGATTTTTTTATTGAAGGGAATCTCCTAAATACTATCTCCTTACAGGTATAAATTGTATAAATTACTGAACATATTTTACCTACAATGTCAGAGAGAATTAGAAATACGAAATTTTTTATTCCTAACAATAGAAAAACGATAACCAGAACAAAATATATAGCCCTCTCAAGTATGTAAGCAATTGAATATTCATAAATTCTATTAGTAGTTTGCAAGGTTAACGATAATAAAGATCTAGGTGCAATTAATACTCCTGCAAGACATGTTAAGAATACAACTAATGTTTTATTTGAATTTGTAGAATATGTACTATAAATACATGCAAAGGTAAAATCCACTAAGATATTAACCATTAATAGAAACCAGTATTGAGATGCAAATATCGGCTTATTTAAACTCTTATAATCACATCCTCCAAAACGTAAATAAACACCTTCACTCAATCCAAGAGACATAAATGAAATAATGTAAGTATAAAAAATATAAAGTTGCCAATAACCATAAGTTTCAACACTAACTACTTTTGGAACTATAATAATTAATATTGTAGAAATAATTACTGATAGCAGATTTACCAAAAATGTATATGAAATATTTTCAATAAACTTCTTAATGCTACTATTCATTGGACTTCCTCTTTTTATTTTGAGTTTATTTCAGAGTATATACTTTCTTACTCTACATTTAGTATTAAAACCAAAGTTAATGTTACTAGGAAAAATATCAAAAGGTTTATATACTTTATAAAACTTTTAGGATCTCAATAACAAAAATATAAAGTATAGTATTTATAATATATTATCCACTAGTAAGTGAAAAAGAATACTTTTTCCTTTTAATTGCTCCTAATAATATCGTTCCAAATATTATAATTCCAACTGCTAGTATTTTAGATGTTGAGAAGGCTGAAACTAAAAAAGCTAGTGCTGCCCCTCTAGGTGCAAAAAGAATTTGTCGTGTCATAAGGAGAGCAAAGGTAATCAAAATAAGATTGGAATTCCTGAGAATATACATCAGAATAAATAATATAGATCCATAGATCATACTACCAATAAATACGCCTAAATATGAAAAATCGACAAATAATTCAGCAATAAAAGATGATCCATAACCCACACCACTTAAATACAAAGTAGGCATTATTAAGTACGATATAGCATGTGAAAATAAATGTCCTTCTAGTGCACGTTGTACTGTTTGCCCAAATAATTCCGGCAATCCTTTCAATGGACGTATAACTTTACTATCAATAAATTCAAAAATGGGGCCAAAAGTGTAGAAACCTGCTTTTGGTAAGGATTCTTTATACATTTGACCATATCCAATTAAATTGGCACTAATACCCTGTGAGTAAAAGAAGTTTAATATTGCTTCAAAATAATTACTTGGGTCAGTCCTAGAGTATCTACTTCTTCTAACTTCTATAATTGTCATAAAAACCATTAAAATTGGGAATAATATACTAACAAAGACAAATTCCTTTTTTCCAAACCATTTTTCTACCTTATTTTCTTTAGAACTACTATCATTTATACTACGAATACAAAAATAAATAAGTATTATTAACAAATTTAGCATTAAAACTGATCTGCGACCAGCAATTGCAGCCATTAAACCCTCAAAAATGTATAACCCAATGGGTATAATACTCCTCTTTTTTGAAGGATTTGTTGCCAGATATGAAAATAATGCAACGTCATACATTTCACTAAATAAAACAAGTACAGATGGTAATGATGAGGTAAAGGTAGAAAACGTATCATAGTAACCTTCGGTTGACGCAACTTGTTGCATTTCAATTAAATAATAAATTCTAAAAATCATACAAAAGAAAAAAAGTAATAAACTTATTATACGAAAGTTGTTAATAAAGTTGGCACTATATTCCTTTTTCCCTTTTAAAAATTTTAAATCGAGTCTTTGTATTGTTATATACCCAATAAATAAGCTTAAAAGACTTATAAATTGGCATGCTAAAATAACTAATACTTTATCTTTCTCATGAAAGGCTAATCCTAGAAGACCTAAATGTTGACTTTTGTAATTAAATAGGCTGACAACAAGCATCCTTCCAATTAAAAACACAAAAAAGGTAATATTAAATGAGAAAAAAATAATTCTTTTATAAAACTCCTTAAGACTGTATAAGATATTGTGCATTAATATCAACAGAACCGAAGCCAACATAACATAGATGTTTTCAAAAAGTAAGCCAATTAAAAATAAAGTTATTGCTCCTATAAGACTTGTCAAGCGTAAAATAACATTCATTATTATCCTCCGACTCATTACAATACTATAACAAAGCCATGTGTTTACATTAAATTCAACTTTTACACTGTAAAAAAGGCTTCAAGACATTTTAAAATAATAGATTTATCACTCATCTAGAACTGTTCTTGACAAAAATAAATTAATTAATTAAAAAAACACTTTATCTTTTGGTATTGTTTAATGAATAAGAAAAACTATCAAAATGGAAAAGGTGTCTCCTATAGTTATAAGGGATAATAGTCAAATTAATCATTTACCAAAAGATTTAAAAGCAAAATTTGACGAGATAAAGATTCAAAAAAATTTAATAAAGGCTGGATTTATCTTTTTTATCAAAGACTTTGGCTATTCTTGTTTATTTTTATTTAATCTTATTTTTGTTTGATTTTTCAAAGGAAAAAACTGGTTTAGTCTGCTCCAAAGTAAAAAGGTTTGTGATTTACCTGATAAGGATCAGTTTATAGCTTATTAAATACTCCAAAATACAACTGGCTTAGATTCTTTGTCACTTTATGGTGCTCGACAATAATAAAAGTAAGTGCACTTACCAATCACAATTGAGTAAAAGTACTAATTGTGGATGACTCCACCTATCAAAGAACTTGAATTAACAAGGTGGAGCTTCTTGCACACCACTTTGGCCATGCCTCACAAAAAAATACTTTTACAAAGTGGGGTTCTTATGCTTACCCTTACTAAGTTAACCAAGTCACAATCAGCGGATTGATGAATAAATTGAAAACGTACATTTGGGTATAAACGTCGTGCAGAAGCCTTTGTGAAAGCAACCGATATTATGGTAAGACTACCCTTTGCCATAGAATTGACGCTTCTTATATGACAATGGATAGTTGGTTTACTCAACAAGCCACTTATCAAATTAATTGTCGAGCAAGGTTTGGACGTAATTGATATGGTTAAAATACTTATCAAAGATACCCAGCAAATGACAAATGGGTAAGTCTACATAAACAATATCAAGCTGCCAAACCAATCCAAAAAGAAAGAAGGAATATTCCGTTCTATCCACACAACCATGGTCAATGGTGTGTCTGTAAAAGTTATTTTCTTACGAAGTCGGTAAAAAAAGTCAATGGTTAGCTATCCTAAGAACAAATTGTACGTTATTAGGACAAGAAATCATTCGGATTTATGGCATGCGTTGGAATATTAAAATATTTTTAAAACAATGAAATCCTCATTAAGCAAAGGAAATTTCAAAGCAGAATCTATGACTTCATGATCAGCCACACTACCATTGTGTTCACAAGCTATATCATTTTTTCTTGACAAAACCGTTTGAGTACGGAACAGTGTGTTTTAAGTGCAATGTTTTATGAACTCTGTGATGAAGTCAATGAGCTTTATTGGTAGTAGTATAGAAATTCTAGAAGGCGTAATAAAAGCAAACAAAAAGATCAAAAATCAAAAAATTAATCCAAAATCAATTACACTATTGCTTCTCAGATTTACCCAATTATATTAAGGTTCATCTGCCTAATTTGGGATGCAAAAGTTAAGTTAATGGCATAAAAGCTTTTAGATCCAATCTTAAAAACCTATACACAAAAAATATCTATCATAAGATTAAGTATAACATCACTGTTTAAACTTAAGTTAATTCTCTAAATTCCAATTAGATATCTCATATGCAAAACTACTGTATAATCTATCTGCATTACACTTTTCCTCCCATAATTGATACGCTGCCTCACACATTTCTATGTAATCTTCCTGGTTCATTGACTTAATATACAATAGTTTTTCCGCTATTTCCTCCGGTGTACAATTACTTTTTAACAAAAAACCCGTTTTATTTGGATCTATTATTTCATTTGTTCCACCTACATTAGTAGCTATGACCGGTAATCCCACCGACATTGCTTCCATTATAGAAACTGGAACTCCTTCAGAAGCTGATGTATTAATAAAGACTGTTGCATCAGTATTTTGATACCACTTCAATACTTCATTATTTTTCATATGTCCAGTAAATTCAAATTGATGTTTATTTAATTTGTTTGAAGCAAGCATTTTTATTTCATCAAATTCTGGACCTTCACCTATATGTGTCCATTTAAAATTTATATTCTCTTCCTTAAGAATTACTAAGGAATCAATCAATAAATCTATTCGCTTTAGTTTTCTTACTGTAGAGCAGCTCACTATATTTAATACAGCGTTATTATGCTGTTTTTTAATTTTCGGTTTTTTTGTACCAAGTCTTTTTACCTCTACTTTACTTTTATAATTTGAGTATTTTTGTTTCAAGAAATTTACTCCGTTTTGAGAAACAGGAAATACATTATCTAAAGACCTTAATAAAAATTCTCTTTCAGGCAAAAACTTCAGGAAATTTACATGCTCATTTATATCATAACCGTGGGCGCGCGAAAGGGTATACAGATATAAATTTTTCCCCCTAAAAAAATTATTTTTAAGTTCTACTGCAACCCTTGCAGTAACATACAACCAATAGCTATATATGGTAATAGATTCATATTGTCTAAAATCATATTTATTTAGTTTATCCTTCACTTTTTCATAAATTTCCATAGAACGACTTTCAAAGTAATAACAATAAACTTTTGGCAGGAACTTTCCTTTCGAATCCTCTTTTATCATTATTTTCTTTTCTTCGTCTTTGTGTATTTTCCTATATTGTCTCACCAACATATTTACCTTTCGAAATTTTGAATGCTTAATTCCAACTGGTAAGACTATCACATTATCTGGTACGGTTCTTGTCTGTCTCATATCGTTAGAGACCATAGTTGAAATGACATAGATTTGATGGAAATTAGCGGCTAAGTATTTAATTTCCGATTCTAAGTATTCTTCACCTTTATGAAAGGGATAATAGTTTGTAAGTAGTATTAAGCATTTTTTCACTACAGTCCCACCTTCTCCTTTTCATTCTCATAACGATTTATATTTTTTGATCTTATAACAGAAACAATTGTCATATACAAAATTTTTATATCCAGTTGTAACGAAATATTTTCTACATAAAATAAATCATTTGCAATCCTTTGTTCCATAGTAGAACTATTTCTTAAGACTGCCTGATTATAACCTGTTATGCCCGGTCTAACATCAAATTTCCTAAAGTACTCTTTTGGATAAAGTTTTTTATTTCCTAATGGACTAGGTCTCGGTCCAACAAAGCTCATATCACCTATGAACACATTAAGTAATTGAGGAAGTTCATCTATGCTTGTCTTCCTTAATATTTTCCCTATTCTCGTAACCCTAGGGTCATTATCCGAATTAAAAGTACTCCCATCCTCATTACGAATATCCGGCGCATTGACTTTCATTGAACGAAACTTATACATTTTGAATTCCTTCATATCTTTCCCCAACCTTGGGGCATTATAGAATACAGGTCCTCCATCTTCTAGTTTAATTAAAATTGCCACAGGAACCATTATAACAAATAAAATAGGTAGTGTTATTAAGGAACCTAGTACATCAAATAGTCGCTTAATACCATAACGGTACATCATCTAACCTCCGCATTAATTTATAAATCTCATTCAATGCCTTAATAAATGTGTAGTCAGGTGAAAATTCTAGTACTTCTTTTGCTTTACTACTATCCATATAGGAAGAATATATTCCCTCGTCATTATTTGGATTGTTAAATAATAAGTTCCCATCATTTTCAAATACTGAGTTGACAATCTTTGCAACTTCATAATTGGTAAGTGCTTCTTCACTTCCAATATTAAAGGTACCTGACAAATCATATTTCTTTAAGGAACAGATAATAGCTTTTGCAGCATCCTTAGCGTAAAGAAATTCTCTCTTCGCTATACTTCTCCCGTTTATTACTAGTTGTTCACCATGAAATGCCTGTCTAAAAAAGCGATTGATCATATAATTATTTTTTTCGTTAAACCCAAATAGGTGTGCAAACCTTAAATTCTTTACAAATAGCCCTTTATTTTCAGAATAAATATTTCCAATATGTTCATTTGCTAATTTACTAACACCATACATAAGAGTTGGAGATGGAGGGTGTTTCTCAGTCCACGGTAGAGTCTGTTCACCGGAATATACCGATATCGTCGATGCATATACAATATTTGATATGCCTCTTTCAAAACAAGCATCATATAAGTTTTGTGTTAAAATTTCATTATCATGGAACTCAGAAATCTTCCCTTGACTTCCTCTCTTAGCTGCTAGGTGTACAATAGCATCGATATCATATAGCTGTTTAGTAAGATTTTCTTTAGAATAATCTGTAATACGGGTTTCAAATTCACTTTCAAAATTATTTCTGGTCAATATTACAGGATAATAATTTTCATTTACTAACGTATTTAAAACATATTTACCTAGAAATCCTGATCCACCAGTAACAGCAACTTTCATTTTAGACTCACTTTCACTTTCTTTTACTAGTAAAATTATTTTTTATAAATAAAATACCCTATTTTATCGTACTTCCCATTAACTGGCCGAATATTATCTCCCGAATTATAATAGTTAAAACTGTATAAAGAGTTTTTAGCCTCTTCTTGATAGTCTATATAATTAGCAGGTGTATTAGGTTCTTGACAGATGAACTCTAATATATATCCATCACTCAAACTTTGTTTAAGATTATTTAACTCGGATAAATCATTATTTAATAAATGTTGAAATGTTAGCCTTAACAAATTGATACCAGTATAATAACTCAATATCCTCCACATATGACATCCATCTAAACGTGGAGTTATTTCTATAATATATGGGTTTCCTTGCTCCAACTTCATTTGGGCGTATACAGGACCATTTTTAATTCCTAATCTTTTACAAGCTGACTCCACAATGTTTTTTAATTCATGTGACGTTTCTCTTGTCAAATTATCTGTTGGAACAATATGCTTATGAATTAGGCCAGTATACTCAGGCCAGGTTTCACGATCTGATGGAATCAAGAACATAATCTCTCCATCTACAACATAACCATTTACAGATAACTCTGGTCCTGAAATATATTGTTCTAAAATTACAAGTCCTGATCGTGAATATTTTTTTACGGTATCAAAGTTATCTAAGTACTCTTCAAAACTATGAATCAGTACAACTCCCCTTTGTCCTTGGGAATCGGCAGGCTTAAGAATAAATGGATAATTCAACTCAACTTCTTCTTCTAAACTTTTTACCACCTGAAACCTTACATTTCCGTTAAAATCATTTCCTAGTGAAGTTCTCATTAAATTCTTATTATTACAGATTTTAGCTGTCTCTTCGGATACAAAATGTGGCATATTTAAGCGTTCACTTATATGACAAGCAACAGGCATTGCTAAATCAGAACCCACTGAATACACTAGAGATATATTATTATCATTTATATAGTCAATTATAGCATCGATATCTAGAATGTTTATTTCCCTAAAATGGTCGGCTACATCAGCTCCTGGTCCATCCTTTGCCATTGCACAAGCAAAAGTTTCAAAACCCATTTTTTTTAATTCAATAATTGCATCCATTTGAACAGAAGCGACCCCTAAAATTAATACTTTATTATTCAAAACTTAGACCCCCAGATGGTAATTTATTAGAAGTTCATGTAAATTATTAGAAATGTACTCAATGTCTTCATCATTCAACAATGTATGAAGTGGTAAAGTAATCTCATTAACATACTGCATATAAGCATTCGGATAATCCTTTATATCAAACCCTAAATTCTTATAAGCAGTAAACATTGGTAGTGGCTTATAATGAACATTAGTTGCAATACCAGCATCTGCCATCTTAACAATAATTTCATTTCTCTCTTTTTCACTAATACCAGGTATTCTCACTAAATAAAGATGACCGCTAGAAGTGAAACCCTCTCCGAAATGTTGCAAACTTTGGACTCCTAATGGAACTAGTACATTATCGTAGCTCTCTATTATTTCTCTTCGTCTTTGTAACAAATCCTCGTATCGCTCTAATTGTATTAAACCAATACTTGCCATAATGTCGGTCATATTACATTTGTATGCAGGGTATACAATGTCGTATTCCCATGCACCTTTTTGTGTTTTGGCAAGCGCATCCTTTGATTGACCATGAAGACTGTACAACATAAATTGCTTATATAAAGCTTCATCATCCAAACCACGGTCATTTCTCCAAACGGCCGCTCCACCTTCTGCAGTTGTTAAGTTTTTAACCGCATGGAAAGAGAAACAGGTAAAGTCAGCTACTTGTCCACAGTTCATTCCTTTTCTTTTAGCTCCAAATGCATGTGCAGCATCTGCCATTATAATAACTCTATTAAATAGTGATTGAATATCATTATTTGCTCTGAATAGTTCTTTTTTACTATCTATAATTTCATAGATAGTATCGTAGTCACACATCTTACCTGCTATATCTACTGGAATAATTACCTTTGTTTTCTCTGTTATTGCATCTGATAATTTAGAGTAATCCATTTCAAAAGAGTCTGGTGCTGTATCAACTAATACTATTTTTGCGCCAACGTGTTCAATTACGGATGCTGAAGCCGTATAAGTATAAGCAGATGTGATTACTTCATCTCCGGGGCCTACTCCCAATATACGAAGAGTTAATTCCATTGCTGCTGTTGCAGAATTTAGACATACCGATTTATTAACACCAACATACTCAGCAATTCTCCTCTCAAATTCTTTCGTCTTCGGACCAGTTGTAATCCAACCAGATTTTAGGGCTTTAACTACCTCTTGAATTTCTATATCAGTAATATCTGGTGGTGAAAATGGTATATTTCTTAATTCAGTTTTTAGCATATTTAAGGCCTCGCTTAATAATATAGTTAAGTTTAGTAACTCAGGTAAATCCCTCTTATATGTTCAAGTAACTACTAAACTACCAATCTTGTGCACTATTTTTTAAAACAAATGAGAACAAAACCATAAATTATATTAGCTAAGCTCCCATTTAATCTTTTAATTCACCGCTGCTTGTACAACTTCTTTTTCTTCCTCTTCCACTTTCATATTCGCAATCTCCAATAGCGTTTCACGTATTTCCGCGATATGGAGTTCTTTGAAGTTATCGATTAACCAATGTAGTTTGTCTTCTCCAACCATCTTCGCCTTCCCGATATGAATCTTCGGAAAGACTTGTTCAGGATAAACTTCATTTTCATTCAATAATTCTTCAAACATTTTTTCACCTGGTCGTAAGCCTGTATAAACAATGCCGATTTCCTCTTCGGAATAACCGGATAGTTTGATCAAATTCTTGGCAAGGTCGGTGATTTTAACCGGTTCGCCCATATCGAGGACAAAGATTTCGCCCCCGCGTGCAAGGGATCCTGCTTGAATAACAAGACGAGATGCTTCTGGTATCGTCATGAAATAACGTGTAATGTCTGGATGGGTAACCGTAATTGGTCCACCTGCCTGAATTTGCTTTTTAAATAACGGAATAACACTTCCACGACTTCCGAGAACATTTCCAAAACGAACGGCAACATATTTTGTATTGAAGAGCTTATCCATTTCTTGAATAATGAGTTCAGCACATCGTTTTGTTGCCCCCATTACGTTTGTCGGGTTGACGGCTTTATCCGTTGATACTAATACCATTGTGTCGACACCAAATGTTCCTGCTGCTTCAGCGACATTCCTCGTACCAAAAATGTTGTTTTTCACCGCTTCTTTCGGGTTATATTCCATCATCGGTACATGTTTATGTGCTGCAGCGTGATAGACGAAATTCGGTTGATGTTCTTCCATCACTTCGAAAAGACGATGTTTATCTTGAACGTCTGCAATAACCGGGACAATTTCGAACTCATCCCCATAAAGGTTTTTCAATTCCATATGAATTAAATAGATGGAATTCTCACCATGACCAAGTAACACAAGTTTTTTCGGTATAAATTTACTTACTTGCCGACAAATCTCTGAACCAATCGAGCCACCTGCACCAGTAACAAGAATCGTTTTTCCAGTCAGTTTCTCGGAAATAGCTTCCATATCAAGTTCGACTGGATCTCGTCCAAGTAAGTCCTCTACTTGGACATCTCGGAATGTCGTAACTGATACTTTTCCTGTCATAACATCTTCAATTTTTGGCATTATTTGTGTCCGAACCTTTGTCTTCGTACATTCATCAACAATCATATTTAATTCCTTTTTCGTCAAGGAAGGAATCGCTATAAGAATTCGTTCGATATTTTGAGTTTGAACAATTTTTTCAATTTCACGAATGTTTCCTAGAACAGGAATGCCATAGTAATCTAAGTTGTATTTTTTCGAATCATCGTCAACGAAGCCAACAGGTTGCAAATCAGATTCACTTGAAGTACATAATTGTTTTGCTACCATTGTTCCTGCTGCACCAGCGCCGACAATTAATGTCCGTTTTTTGTCAGTTTCTGGTTTAATATACGTATCACGAAACATGCGCCAACAGAAACGTGAGCCCCCAATTAAAAGAACGTGCATCATCCACGTAATTCCTAGTGCACGAATATATACCGTTTGAAATAAGAGAAGTTGGATAATCGCTGTAGCTAAAACTGAAAAAGTGATTGCTTTAACGATTGCTGTTAACTCACCAATACTCGCATACTCCCATGCTTTATGATATAACCGATAAATAAATGCAAAAATATGATGGAAGACGAGTAACGTAAGCATCGTTAGCAATACTGTTTTTGATGTAAACACATGAAGATCTACATTTAAAATAATGAGGCTAATATAAATCGAAGTCATTACAATGACAGAATCTAGTAGTGCTAAAAATGCTAATCTTTTGCCGTATGTCACCTCAAGCTCTCCTTTCCTAATAATATGAGGTGGTACTTCATTGTAGGTGTGAACCATGGGAAGGCACACACCTACCTTTTACTTCACCAACTCTTTCTCCATAATCCCTTTTAGAAACTCAACAACTTGTGGTTTCAGTTCTTCATCTTGAAGTGCAAACTCAATCGTTGTTTTGATAAATCCAATTTTCTCCCCGACATCGTACCGTGTTCCTTCAAAGTCATAGGCAAACACGCGTTGGATTTGGTTCAATTGTTGAATGGCATCTGTTAATTGAATTTCGCCACCTGCACCGACTTCTTGTTTTTCTAAGAAGTGGAAGATTTCTGGTGTTAAGATGTAACGGCCCATAATAGCGAGATTCGATGGCGCTGTTCCTGGTGCTGGTTTCTCAACAAAGTTATTCACTTGGTATCGGCGACCTTCTTGTGTTAATGGTTCGATAATGCCGTAACGATGGGTTTCGTTATCAGGTACTTGTTGCACACCGATAACCGATGAGAATGTTTCTTCATATTGGTCAATCATTTGACGTAAGCATGGTGTATCACTTTGAACGATATCATCACCAAGCAACACAGCGAACGGCTCGTCCCCAATAAAGTTTCTCGCACACCAAACCGCGTGACCCAGCCCCTTTGGTTCGCGTTGACGGATGTAATGGATGTTTGCGAGATTAGAAGAGTACTGAACTTTATCGAGAATCTCGTATTTTCCTTTTTCACTTAAATTTGATTCCAGTTCAGGTGCGTTATCGAAATGATCTTCAATTGCACGCTTCCCTTTCCCGGTAACAATAATTATATCTTCAATCCCTGATGCAACTGCTTCTTCAACGATGTATTGAATCGTTGGCTTGTCCACAATTGGTAACATCTCTTTCGGCATCGCTTTAGTCGCCGGTAGGAATCTTGTCCCCAGTCCTGCTGCCGGAATAATTGCTTTTCTCACCTTTTTCAAATCAAGGCCCCTCCTCATACAACTCTTGAATTTTCCCTTTTTATTCGTTCATCTGGTTCAAATTTCCTATATTGAGGTTATAAAAATATCTAATGAAAAAACATAATCTTTTATGCTTTTTCATTAGACATCTTCAACCGTTATTACAGGCAATGAATGTTTCCATTTTCGTAATTGTGATTAACTACACAATCAAACCTCAACATGACATTATTGAATCATTTTATTTGGGCATCTAACCCACCCTCACGCCATACTATCGACAACAAAAGTGTCTAAGGCAAGATTTACTCGTTAATCTTCCCACAGTATGACCGAGTGCCTCCCTTGATATCGGTAAGGAGACATCACCTATCAAATGTTAATCATTCGTTATTCTAATCATTCACAAAACTTGGAAGGTTTGTCAATGAACAAGACAAATCCCCCATGTGTTTCATACGTGGACAAAAAAAGTCGCAATTGTCCACATCAAAAAAGCCCAAGTATCTTCTTCCGCTTCACTTGTTGCGGGTCTTCGCGGTAGATCATTTGTGAAGTAATGATGTACTCTGCATTTTCTCGGAACATATAAACGACATCGATTCCAAATTCCTTTTCAATCACGTCATACGCTTTCGACATCATGAATGGTCTTATTGTCGTATTATGCGCATCACTCGCGACACAATGTGTTAAGTTTGCCTCGATTAATTGGAACGAAAACTTTTGTAGCTTTTTCCCAAGATCACCGGCAACACTTGATGCCGTTACTTGTGAAATCGCCCCTTTTTCAATGAGCGTGTATAACTTCTCCGGTTGCTGAACAATTTGGCTGTTTCGCTCCGGATGAACAATGACAGGAGTTAAACCCTTCATTTGCATTTCATAAAAAAGCCGTTCTGCATAGTTTGGCACGTGATTTGACGGAAACTCAATAAGGATATAATTTCCATTATTCACTGTAGCAAGCTGATTGGCATCAAATTCGGCTTCCCACTCGCCAAATAGGCGTACTTCTTGACCTAGTAATACTTCAAGTGGTAAACCTGCTTGTTCAATCGCTTCATTTACGTAAGCAACTTTTTCCAATACAACGTTTTTCGGATTCATGAATCTCGATGTTTGATGGTGAGGAGTGGCGACAATTTTCGTTATTCCGTCATTTACAGCAGCTCTAGCCATTGCAAGACTATCTTCTATCGTTTGCGCGCCGTCATCAAGACCTGGTAATATATGACAATGTATATCAATCATCTATTGTCGCCTCCTTCTCAAAATCGATCAATTATTTTTCTGCATAATAGTAGTAATAATGTGTGTCCTTCGTTTGTTCTTTATTATTTAGAACAACCCCTAGTAATTTTGCCTTCGCGTTCATAAGCATGTCCTTCGCCTTAACCGCACCATCTCGATCTGTTGTACCACTTGATGTCACAAGAATAGAACCTTCTGCTAAGTTTGCCAATACTTGTGCATCCGTTACTGCCAATAGTGGTGGTGTATCAAATAGAACAACATCATACAGACCATATGCTTCTTTCAATAAATATTCCATTGATACAGATGCTAATAGCTCTGCCGGGTTCGGTGGAATCGGTCCACATGTTAAAACAAACAAGTCATCTACATCTGTTTTACAGACAGCATCCATTAGGTCAACTTGTTTCGTTAATACACTTGTTAAGCCGACTGTATTCGGTAATTGGAATGTATAATGAGCAGTTGGCTTCCGTAAGTCTGCATCAATTAATAACGTCTTTTTCCCTTGTTGGGCAAACACAATTGCAAGATTCGAAATCGTCGTAGATTTTCCTTCCCCAGGACCCGTTGATGTAACGACGATGGAACGTATTGCTTCATCGACTGCAGCATATTGAATGTTTGTCCGGATTGTCCGGTATTGTTCAGTAATCGGGGACTTCGGCTCAT
Organism: Bacillus andreraoultii; assembly: GCF_001244735.1. Classification (GTDB taxonomy): domain Bacteria; phylum Bacillota; class Bacilli; order Bacillales; family Caldibacillaceae; genus Caldifermentibacillus; species Caldifermentibacillus andreraoultii. The sequence continues at coordinate 363,324 of NZ_LN868937.1, read as the reverse complement.
TTTTCGCAATTAATTGTCGTCTCGTTCTGTTTGATAATGTCTTCTTCGCCATTTGTTAAACCCCTTTTGCTCGTTGGTTTTTATTTCCTGCTACACTTTTTCCATTAAATGTTGTAATTACACCTAATACAGGTAAGTCTAAGTATTTCTCAACGTCTTGTTCAGTTTTCAATGTGTTGTCGAGGTATTCAAGTAAGAAAGCAAGTCCAACACCTGCCATTAACCCTACAACAAGCGCAATTGCAATATTTAATAACGGTTTTGGTTTCACAGGAGAAATCGTATCCGTCACTTCTGCTGGTGTAAGAATATTAACGTTATCCACATTCATAATTTTTTTTACTTCTTTTTGGAAGACATTTCCCACTTTATTCGCAATCGCTACAGCTTCTTTCGGGTCTGGGTCTTCAACGACAACCGTTAATATTTGTGAGTTGTCTTGACTTTGAACCGTCACCTTATCTTTCAAGTCGGCTGTTGTATATTTACCGTCCATTTCATCTGAAACAATGTCTAAAATCCGCGGACTTGTAATAATACCGCTATATGTGTTAATTAATTGAATGTTCGTTTGTACTTCGTTTGTATTGAAGTTTTCCCCTACTGTCGAACGGTTGACAAGAATTTGCGTTGACACTTGGTAAACTGGCGTAATTAGAAAAAAGCTAACGATCGCACTAACTAACGCAGCCGTGAACGTTAATACGAGAATTAGGCTAAGTCGCTTTCGTAATGTTTCAAAAAGTTCTTTTAAACTAATCGTCTCTTCCATGTGAGCCTCCTAAAAAATTTACAGTTTCCATACGATTATTCAAATATATAAGTTTATTATTCGTAAATCACTTATTACCGTAATCGATTATAGCATAGATTTATATTGATATTCATTGTAAAATATATGAAAAATTACCTGGTTCTATTAGACTTCCTTCCATATTATTGGAAAGTTCCTTCACTATCATATACCTTTTCCGACAATTTTTCTATTGTTTTTCCAAAAAGTATATCTAGAATACTCATTTTTTTGTAAAATAGTGAATGAGCGAGACAAATTTCGGCATTAATTAACATTATAATGAGTTTTTCGCGTAAATCAAACAATTTGTTGATTTTTTTGCTAATATAGAATTAATTCTTTCTATCTATTAAATTCTGTAAAATATAGATTTATGGAGGTCAGTTATGTTACAACGGATTTTAGTTGTTCTATCCTTTATTGCTTTTATTGCCATTACCATTGTTGGTGGGATATATTGGAATAACCAGCAAAATGAAGTCATCCAAGGCAAAGTAAAGGTAGAGGCACAAGAAACAGAAAGAGGCGAACAATCAGGAACGGTTGCCGACGCGAATCGGACCGAGTTACAAGCGAAAGTAAAGAATTTACCAAAATCTGCTCAAACTGCTTTTCTTCGCGCTTATGATGAAAATAAACAAGTACGTATCGCATTTGTCGGATCACTTTCACTTGGAAAAGGTATTGGCGGCTGGAGTGATCTCGTTTCTGAAGAACTTGCTGAGGCGTATGATGACTTAGTTACGATTTCTACTTATCAAATCGATGGTTCTTCAAATGAATTTATTGTGAAAGGCATGGCTGATGAAGTTGCCGAGGAGAAATTCGATATTGTCATGTTCGAACCTTTTACTTTAAAGGATAACGGAACAATTGGGATTGACAATTCCTTAAAAAATTTAACAACAGCCATAGAAGCTCTTAAGGAAGCGAACTCAAATATTACGATTATTATTCAACCACCAAACCCAATCTTTGGTGCGGTTAATTACCCGAGACAAGTAGAAGAGGACTTAAAAGGTTATGCTGAGGAAAATGATCTTCCCTTTTTTGACCATTGGGACAAATGGCCAGATTATCAAACACAAGAACTGTTGAAGTATTTGGACAAGGAAGGCATGCCGAATGGTGATGGACATGCATTATGGGCAGAAGCGATTATGAATTATTTTGTCGCGGAAGATTAGTTCACTAATAGAGGTGTAAGCAAAACGGTTATGTATTATAAAAACTAAGTCATCCCGCGAAGGTTACGTATAAAACAAAGGAGTTCATCTTATCTATGGAAACGAGAAAAGATCGAAGTAAAAAACGGAAGAAAAGACGCGGGCCATTTCGGTTGATTCGAAATGCCGTGTTACTTGTGATTGTCGCTGTCGTTGGCTATGCAGCTTATCTTTACTTTTTAACCGGCAGCATTTTTTCCAAATCATATGAAGATGACTGGAAGAAGTCGGATTTGCGTGAAGAACGAGTAGATCCCACGAAAGATAATGTGTCGGTCTTAATTATCGGTGTCGATGAAAGTGATAAACGTTCCGGAATGGGAAGTTACCGGTCAGACACATTAATGTTAGCGACATTGAATAAGAAAACAAATAGTGTGAAGTTGCTTAGTATCCCGCGTGACTCATACGTGTATATTAAAAAAGTTGGATACAAGACACGAATTAATCATGCCTACGCATTTGGTGGTACAACTGGCGCGATTGAAACAGTAGAAGACTTGTTGGAAGTGCCTGTTGATTATTATGTGAAAGTAAACTTTGAAGCGTTTATGGGGGTTGTCGATGCGCTTGGCGGAATTACTGTTGACGTCCCGTACGAATTTAAAGAACAAAACTCAAAAGATAAAGCAGGTGCGATTCACTTAATGCCAGGAAAACAAGTTCTCGATGGTGAAGAAGCATTAGCCCTTGCCAGAACAAGGAAAAAAGACAACGACATCGAACGTGGGAAACGACAACAAGAAATTATTAAAGCGATTGTTGAGAAGGCTGCATCACTGAAATCGGTCTTGAAATATGACGATATGTTGCAAGTCGTTGGCGAAAATATGAAAACGAATATTACCTTTGGTGAAATGAGAAGCTTTTTGAGCTATGGATTGAATAGCGAGCCACAGATTGAATCGTTGAATCTAAAAGGTAGCGATGACTGGAGTACTGGTGCATACTACTATAAGTTAGATGAAGAATCGTTGGCAGAAACGAAAGAAGTCCTACGAAAACATTTGGAGTTGTAGCTGATAGACTGGATAATCGTCAAGGAAAACTCATGTAAAGGTCTTTTTAAAAATCAAATGTTCTCGTTTTAAAGAATGAGCCGCCCCGGGATAAGGGCGGTTTTTTTGGCTCTATAATAAATGTTGGGGTTAATAAAAGATTCAAAAAAAAGAGACACACGACTCCTAATTTCCTTTTATACTTGAATTGACAGAAACAAGTTAAAGAAAGGGAGTCGTGTGCAAATGAATAATAACATAATTATGCCAGGATTAGAAGACGTAAAAATACTAAAAGTGGAACAAATGGATGACAGATTAGCGTTGTTTGTTGAAATGGAAGCACGCACACATACTTGTCCTAGATGTGGTGCCAAAACACGACAAATTCATGATTATCGAATGCAGAAAATCAAGCATTTAAAGTGGTTTGAACGCCTCTGCTATATCTTTTATAACAAGAGACGATATCGTTGTGATGCTTGCGAGAAGAGGTTTCCTGAGAAAAACAATTTTGTGGAGCGTTATAAACGGTTTACCAAAGAGTGGAATCAGGCTGTAAACGTGAGAAGTGTTCAAGCCAAAACATTTAAGGAACTAGCTCAACAATATGGTACTTCGATTTCAACGGTTATAAGACGATTTGATGCATTTGCCGAAAATGAAGTAGGGGAAGTTAAGGAACTCCCGAGAGTAATCGCTATAGATGAGTATAAAGGGGATACCAAAGAAGGAAAGTATCAGTTAATCATCGCAAACGGAGATACAAGAGAGCCTTTGGATATATTACCGAATAGAAAAGGAAAAACAATATCACAATACTTACGAAAGTATGGGGCCAATGTAGAAATAGTCATTATGGACATGAGCCATTCCTTTAAATCGGCTGTACGAAAGGCCTTAGATCATCCACTAATTATAGCCGACCATTTTCATTTTTGTCGCTATATCTATTGGGCACTTGATAAAGTAAGAAGGCGGATTCAGTCAGATTGGAATGATTATGACCGGAAAAAGTGTAAAAAAATGAGATATGTATTTTACAAAGATAGTGCGAAACTAACCGAAAACGAGAGATGGTACCTAGATCGATACCGTGGTATGTCGAAGGAACTAGATATGGCGTATCAATTAAAAGAGGCTTATTGTGAATGGTTCAAACAAGCGAAAGAAAATGGTTCAGAAGGTATGCGTAAAACCAAAGAAGGCTTAAACACGTTTTATCAGTTAGTTAGAGATACTGGAGTGCAGGAATTTCTACGCAGCATACGGACGTTTAAAAACTGGGAAAAAGAAATTTTAAATAGTTTTATGTATAGCTATTCTAATGGATTTCTGGAAGGAATAAATAACCACACAAAGGTAATAAAACGGAATGCGTATGGTTTCAGAAACTTCAAACGAGCAAGAGCTAGAATATTGTTATCACACAAGTATAAAGGAATAGGGGTCCATCTAGGCTAGAAATAATCCCCCTTTTATTGTAGGTATGAATTTTATTTCATACCTACAATAAAAGGTCACCAAGCGAAAGCGCGGTAGCTTAACCCCAACATTTGACAAAGAACCGTTTTCTTTAGCTACCAGGAAAGGATAAATATTTTGTTTCTACTTTCCTATACGCTTAAGCACATAAAAAAAGGCTCTAGCAGCATTACATCAAAGCCGAATAAAGCATTTCGGCGAACTCTTTGTTTTCGCTCCCGCCAAGGCTCGGACGCCCGAATATTCTTTATTACTTTTGGGAATTGTATATTTTATGCGGATTCGTGGAGTATTTTATGGAAAAAATCCGTTGCCCTTGAGGTGAATATTTTATAAAAGGTCGTATTTATTATCGGTTTTTCCTTATCTACTGAAAGTTTCGTTATTACCAGGGTGCTTTTTTATCGTTGTCTTTCTTTTTCAAAACATTTTGTTGTTAAGCGATTCCATTCATATAGGAAAAAGTCCCCAAAAAATTAATTCTGCATATCTTTACCAGCTTCCATATGTTCCTGTACACTCAACCAAAATTCGTAGTTATTCACAGATAAGTCCACTTCTGGCGGATTGCTTCCACTATGTTTAAGAATACGCAATAAAATTTTCATATCATTTACCGCTTGTAGAACACAATCCTCATAAACCTTAATGTAATCGTAAACCATTTTTGCCTGGATAAAACCAATAAATGTAATATCTGTTTTTTCATAAAGATAATCAACAATTCGGTCAATGGCTTCGTCTATCCCGTCTTTTTGTACAGTTGATTTTGCCATTAGTAATTGATCTCTTATTAGTCTTTTTCTTGACTCGTTGTTCCTCTTCAATGCTTCTTAACTCCTTAATCTTTATGTAATTACCTTCACATGAAATATGAATACCAATTTATAATCTTACCATATTTAACTAATAAACACTCCCCAAAAGATTTTGAGGAGCGTACATTTTATCGAATTTTAAACTTATTTATCGCATCTTTAAGCCGTTCTGCCATCGTTGATAATTCTGTTGCAGAAGCAGTTATTTCCTCTATTGAAGCAAGTTGTTCTTCAGTAGCAGCCGCAATTTCCTCTGCACTTGAGGAAGAAGCTTGAGCTAGATTTGAAACTTCTTTAATTCCTGCATTCACTTGTTGTACACTGGCGGATAGTTGTTCAGATGTAGCCGATAAGTCCTCAATTTCCACGTTCACTTTTTCAATGGCAGCAATAATTCCATTAAATGTTCGACTCGCTTCTGTTGCAACATGCATCCCTTGATTAACCTCTTTGTTGCCATGATTCATCATATCGGCAACGCGTTTCGTATCACCTTGAATGGATCCAATAATTTCCGAAATTTGTTTTGCCGATTGACGTGAACTTTCGGCTAACTTCCGCACCTCATCAGCAACAACCGCAAATCCTTTCCCATGTTCACCCGCCCTTGCCGCTTCAATCGCTGCATTGAGTGAAAGAAGATTTGTTTGGTCCGCGATGTCGGTGATGACTTGGATGATTTCACCAATTTCACCTGATCGATTTTCTAAATGTTGAATGACTTCATTCGTTTGGTTGTTCGCTTGTTTAATTGTATTCATTTGGCTACTAAGCTTTTCTACAAAGTCATGACCAAGATGCGCTTGTTCTTTTACTTCAACGGAAGAGTCTGCCACAGTGGATACACTTTCCGCAATACTTACAATCTCTTTTGTAATTTCTTCAATTGCGTGTTCACTTTCTTCTGTATTTTTCCCTTGGTATTCAATTTTATCGTTCACATCTGCTATTAAGTTAGCCACTTGAGTTGCTGCAGCTGTATTCTCTTCGGCACTCGCGGATAACTCTTGTGATGAAGCTGCCACTTGTTCCGAGCTGTCATTCACTTTTGAAAGTGTGTCCCGCAAACTTTCTAACATTTGATTAAACGAATCGGCAAGTTGACCAATTTCATCGTTTGACTTCACATTGAATTTTGTAACAAGGTCACCCGTTGCAGTTTTTGTAATGACGGATTGGAATCTTTTGATAATCTTTGTTATCGATTGAGCAATAAAAAATGCGACAAATAAGCCAAGCACAAGCCCAATCAGTGTCGATTGAAAACCGGAACTTCGGATTTTCGCTAATTTCCCTTCCACGACACGATTAGGTTGGAGTGAGAGAATCCGCCAATTAATATCGGATATTTTCACAGCATTCACCTGATAGTCTTCACCAGCTAAATGTATCGATTGTGCCTTTACGCCGTCAAACACCTCATCCACCCATGAATAGGTTTCTTTAAACTTTTCCGTTCCATCTACGTCCTCGACACCGTCTACTTTTCCACTATTTGCTGGTCGCATATTTTTTCCATCCACATCTTTCATAAAGGAAGAAACAATCACACCTTGTGCATCTAACACAATAATGTGCTGAGTCGAATCTTTTTCAATCGCCTCTCTTAACTTGTCGATGGTTGATAGATCAATGTCATACCCAACCGCACCGACCATTCTTCCGTTAACAACAACCGGTGATAAAACAGACGTCATCATATGACCTGAAATTTTATCTTGGTACACATCCATCCATTGTGTTTCCGTCTTTTGTGCTAGCGTTTTATACGATTCCGATTCACGAACATCCATATCGATATCAGTTGCAGGGGATATATGTAGCTTACCCGTCTGGAAGTCCATATAATACGCCGCTAAAATCTGGTCATTTTTCTCCTGAACAAGTTTCATATCATTTTCGATTGCTTTTATTGCATCTTTTTCCATTACTAGCCCTTCAACAATCCCAGCCAACTGTTCAGCCGACCTCTCGAAACTTTGAAATTCCGTATCTACTTGTCTTCCTACTTGTTGGGCGGTTGCTTCATTTAAATTCGAATCATCAGACTTGATAATTTTACTTGTTGTCATTGTCATCCATAAAACCGTAACGAGAAGCGAAATTAAAATACCGATGTTTATAAAAATTGCCCACTTAAAGCGGATGGAAAAAAATCGCTTGTTCTTCATTGAATATACTTCCCTTCTATTGATTCCCTTTTAAAGAAAACTCAGGGACGCACAAGCCTTGGCGAAGCGAGAGACTAGAGTTCGCCGAAAAGAGAGTTTTTCGGTCTTGATGTCATGCTGCTAGAGCCTTCTTTGTGCACTTATACGTATAGGAAGGGGTTGTCTGTCCAGAAAGTCGTATTTTTGATTTCTAGATACCCTTTTCTTGTTTCAAAATCTTGACATAGAAACATTCTTGATTATCAGATTTTTTTGGATATCACTTTTTCGAACAGCCCCTTCCTATTAGCCATGTAAAACCCTTGCGTATCTTTTTAGGATTGGTTTAGTGAGAATTTGGGCAAATTCCCTTTTCAAGTAAGAGTTTGGAGAAACTTGAGTATATCTCCTTTAGTAAAACTCTTACGTATAACATTATATCGGTTATTTATATTTTATTTATGAGGAAAATTACCCATTGTGAAGTGCAGATTTTAGCAGGAGTGGGGTTTAGGGAATTTTAGCGAGTATATTCGAAAAGGGCCGTCTATTGTGGCGACGACCTTTTTTATGTGAAATCTTGCTTGAGGTAACTATACTGCCTATTTATGAGATTGTCGGTGAGTTTTGGCGTGTAGGTTTTGGCTATTTTCGGCTTATAGGCAGGTTCTATAGTCTACTATTTGCAGGATTTCCGTTAAATTCGGCTTATAGATGCGTTCTATGGTCCACTTTTTACGGGGTTTCTGCTTTTTCGGGCTCATAGACGCGTTCTATGAACCACTTTTCATGGGATTTCCGCTTTTTCGGGCTCATAGACGCGTTCTATGAACCGCTTTTTACGGGGTTTCTGCTTTTTCGGGCTCATAGACCAATTCTATGAACCGCTTTTTACGGGGTTTCTGCTTTTTCGGGCTCATAGACCAATTCTATGAACCGCTTTTTACGGGGTTTCTGCTTTTTCGGGCTCATAGACGCGTTCTATGAACCACTTTTCATGGGATTTCCGCTTTTTCGGGCTCATAGACCATTTCTATGAACCACTTTTCACGGGATTCCCTCTTTTTCGGGCTCATAGACCATTTCTATGAACCGCTTTTTACGGGGTTTCTGCTTTTTCGGGCTCATAGACCATTTCTATGAACCGCTTTTTACGGGGTTTCTGCTTTTTCGGGCTCATAGACCATTTCTATGAACCACTTTTTACGGGATTCCCTCTTTTTCGGGCTCATAGACCAATTCTATGAACCGCTTTTTACGGGGTTTCTGCTTTTTCGGGCTCATAGACGCCTTCTATGAACCACTTTTCACGGGATTCCCTCTTTTTCGGGCTCATAGACGCGTTCTATAAATCACCTTTTCCTAAACTTCTACTACTCGGCTCATAGACCATATCAACAAACGAATTCTGCCTTTCACATACCTCACCAAAGCTATTCCATGAACCTCACACTACTTCTTCTTTTTTCGAACGTCCACGACTCGGCCGTCCACCTTATTCGGCACGTTTTCCAACTGTGACAAATACTCGCGGAAATTTTCCCAATCGGTAATCCCAAGATCCACCATCTTCCCAGCCTTATAACTCTCGGCAAACGGTTCATAACCTTCTCCACCGCGAGCTAAATACGAATTCGTCACAATCTTATACACAGCATCATCCTCGACTTCAACAAAACCGCGACCCTTCTTCACATACACATTCTTAACTCGTTCCCCTGCCTGCTTAGATGAATCAAACTCTATTTTTCCTCCTGCGATATGCAAAAATCCACTATTTTCCCGCGGGACATTTCGAACACTCATTTCAAAAATCTTCTTCAAATCCGCACCCGCCAGTTCCGTAATGACTAATGTATCGCTAAACGGAAGTACTTTAATCACATCTCCTGTCGTAACTGGACCAGCATCAATTTCCGAACGAATTCCTCCCCCGTTCAGCAACGCCAAACTTACTTCCCTATCTTCTTTTTTCGCCGCCTGCAACATGCCGTCTGTAATTAAATTTCCAAGTATCGTTTCATTACTTCTTACACTCGTACGGTCACCATCGCCAAGTCGCGGATTCGCTAACGGTTTCTTCAACTTTAAACCGATATCGTCATCCGCAACATCGTCTACTTTTTCCTTATACTTCTTCAACAATTTGCTCGCTTTACGGTCACTTGGAAAATCAGCTACCGGAAACAGACCACCATCTACATTTTTAACAACACCTTCACGATTAAACTCGACATCAAGCAGCCCAATATTTGTATTCCGTGACCCTGTTTGAACGATGACTGTCGGCTCCTTTTCCTTACCAGCCGCATCTTTTCTAATCACTACTGGTTTTTTCAATGTCGTATGCGTATGACCACCTACGATTACATCAATACCCTGTACCCTTTTCGCCAAAGTCACATCATTCACATCGCCATCATCATAGCCAAGATGCGATAATACGATAATTTTATTCACACCCATTTCTTCAAAGTCCTGTACAGCTTTTTCCGCCTCTTCTAAGTAATTTTCAAACTCAATCGGTGCTGGGCTCGACATGTTCACAGTTTTTTCCGTCGTTAGGCCAAAAATCCCAATCCGCTCACCATTCTTTTTCTTCACTATTCCTCTATAAATTTTCCCCTTTTTTGGATTCGTCACGATTCGATCATAAAACAACCGGTGGAATTTCGGGTCTTTAGAAAAATCTACATTCGCACTAACGAACGGAAACTTTGCCGCCTTAACAAAGTTCACTAACGCATCATGACCTTCTTTTGTCGCACCAAGATCAAATTCATGATTCCCAAATGTCATCGCATCATATTTCATGATATTCATAAATTTGACGTCGGCCTGTCCTTTAAAAGCATGAAAATATAATGTCCCTTGAAATACATCGCCCGCATCGAGTAAGAGCGCATCTGGCCGAATCTCCCGCAACCACTTCACCGCTGTTACTCGATTAGCAATCGTATCCAGATGAGCGTGTGTATCGTTTGTATGAATAATTGATAGTGCATATGTATCTTGCTCCTCCGCAAATAATGTGGGCAAACTCACTCCAAAAAAGAGTACAGCCAACACCACCGCGATTCTCACACGTATACCTTTTCCCATGGTGTCCCTCCTAAACATCTATGTACACCATAGTTTTTGTAAAAGCATTGAAAATAAACATGTGAACTAAAGAGAAGTTTACAAAACTCCATAGCTGCCTAGTATCAAAAATAGAAAATCAGCACCGAACTAGAACAAACCAAAGAAAAAAGGCTGAACCTTACACGAATGCAAAGATCCAACCTTAGATAAGACACTATTTAACACCAAGTAGCTTTTCAACAACTCGCTTTGAGGCTTGTCCGTCCTCCCACGCACAGAAGATTTCGTAAAAATGATCGAACTCAGCTGGCAATTCGTAACCATTAGCCTCCAATTTCTTAATCTCTTCAATCACTTCATCTGTCGTCTTAACCAATGGGCCAGGAGCCTTCGCTTCAAAATCAAAATAAAATCCACGCAACCGATCTCGATAATCATCTATATCGTACACGAAGAAAATCATCGGCCGCTTCAAATTCGCATAGTCAAAGAAAACAGATGAATAATCCGTTAATAAAATATCCGCTACCAAATACAACTCACGAATATCGGCATGGTGAGAAAAATCAAAAGCAAAACCATCATATGCCGAGACATCAATTTGAGATGCAACTAAATAGTGCAGACGCAAAAGCACGACATACTTATCACCGAAAACATCACGCATCCGGTTCAAATCAAGTTCTAGGTCAAACTTATACTTACCCTTGGCGTAATATTGATCATCCCGCCATGTCGGTGCGTATAAAATCACTTTTTTATCAAGTGGGATGCCGTATTTTTCCTTGAGTCTACGAATTTCACCTTCATTATTATGACTATATAAATAATCATTCCGCGGATAACCCGACTCAATCATCTCCCGGTCAAACGCAAATGCACGACGGAAAATTTCCGAGGAATAAGCATTCGGCGAGATTAAGTAATCCCAATTCGAAGCTTCCCTTAAGAAATTCTGTTTATATTTGTCTGTTTTAGTCCCTGGCATGTACACTTCATCCATGTCCACAGCCAAACGCTTTAATGGTGTTCCGTGCCATGTCTGTAAATAAATGGTATGTTTCGGTTTCGGAATCCATAACGGAAGACGACTATTGACAACCCAATATTTTGCGGAAGCCATTACAAATAACCACTTCACCGAAAACCGAGGAACAATATTAAGATCCTTACCGGTGAAGTTCGTCATAAATCGCGGGTCCACACTCCAATACAATTTGTAATCGGGATAGTTTTCCTTTACATATTCATAAATTGCTCTCGGATTATCGCTATATTGCTTTCCTAAAAAACTTTCAAACATAATTGACTTTGGACGGGCTGGAAATAGTCCAACGACTTTAAATAGTATCTTATATCCTTTGATAAGTATTTTTGTTATTATATTTTTTATCATATATCAAAATCCTTTACCTTTGATGAACGTACCCTCTATAAGATGGCGTTCAAATAAGTAATTCACCATGTTTTGCGAAGACCTACCATTATTATACTCGTTCCATTCTACTTTGAAACTACGATAAGCGTCAAAAGGAAAATCATTTAGCAGAATGATAGAAATAACTTCTTTTGTTTTATAAGCAATTGGTCCAGGAACAATGTTTTCATAAATATCCCAAAGTCCTGGGTTTTTCTCGTATTCTTCCAGGTCATACGGATAAAAAATTATTGGTTTATTTAATATCACGTATTCGAATGGGATTGATGAGTAATCTGTAATTAAATAGTCGGAAACAAGTAATAAATCGTTAATCGATGGACCTTTTGAAAAGTTTACGACAAAATCCTTATCCTGTAAGTTTTCTAACTCAGGTAATTCAACACTTGGATGCATCCGAATAAAGAGAACATACTCGTCTTTTAATTGTTTGTACATTTCCTCGATATCAAGCACCAATTGATTATCTTCCATATTCGGTCGAAATGTTGGGGCATATAAAATAATCTTTTTATTTTTGTACATCGGATACTTTTTAAAAAACTTTGCCTTTCTATCCTCATGTAAGTCCGTTTGAAAAAAGAAATCTGTCCGCGGATACCCAAAACGTAAAAACTGATCTTCATTCGCTCCAAAAGCCTTCATAAATATTTCTGCAAATATATCTGAACCTACGACTATTTTATGAAAGCGACGATAGACAGCTGAAAATCGCTGTTGTGCTCGTTTTGAGCGTGTAGCTGCCATTGGATCTAAATAACCAAAATTTTTTACTGCCCCAACAGCATGCCATATTTGAATACATTCCACATCTCGTCGAAAATTAGCCACCGCTAAAAAGCCATAATAATTATCAACAATCACTGTTTTCGCCGTCATTAAATGATAAGCAGCCTTTATTTCGTCCAACAGCTTACCCGTCTCAATTGCATACACTGGCACCGAAACGGACTTCTCGATACTCGCCAAACAACTTTTTTTACAAAGAAAAACAACTTCCCCTGGAAATTGTTTTCTCTCTAATTCTCGATAAATATACAAATTGTTATCCGTAAAACTGGCAACGAACACAATTTTATCCTTTATAGGAAACAATCGAAAAATCGTAAATAAAACTCGATAAAATATCAAGTAAATGGAAATTAGCAATTCCCTAACCATTATTCGCTGCCTTCAATTCCTTTTTAATCTGTGTTGTAGAAATGCCAACTGTTCGAGGTAAATAGACGACGTCACAATATTCACTAAGGAAATCAAATTTACCTTTCCAGTCATCCCCCATAACAAACACATCAATATTGTGTTTTTGCACATCTTCCACTTTTTGTTCCCACGTATGTTCAGGAATCACTTCATCAACATAGCGAATTGCTTCCAAAATCAATTTCCGTTCTTCATAGCTATAATAAGACTTTTTTCCTTTAATTCGATTAAATTCGTCACTGGATATGCCAACAACTAAATAATCGCCCAATTCCTTCGCCCGACGCAATAAATTGATATGGCCATGATGTAGTAAATCAAACGTACCGTAAGTAAGTACCTTTTTCATTTGTTCCACCCTCGCTTATATGTTGGTTCATCTCTATTTTATCTTTTGCTTTTTTGTATCTTCTATTAATTACTCAATCCGTATAAATTATAACACAATCCTACAATTTTTGAATGGTTTTATTTGTTAGGCTAGGTATTTATTTGAAACTTGAAAAAGCTGTATACAATATTGTAATTTGGTAAATTTATTATTAGGAGTCACAACGACTACACCAGTTGGTATTCTTAAGTTAACAACATTCATTGCCGTTTATACAAAAAATGTCGCAAACTTGCTCCCAATAATGGGTAAATTTGCGACATTACTAAATTTTTAGCCATTTAATGCTTTTAAAAATGTTTGCATTGCTTCTTCATTGTATGTTTTATAATCAAATGATTCTGGTTGATAATTAGGATGATTTGCGATATATTCTAATCCCTCTACTAAACCTTCAACACTATCCTCGACTAAATATCCATACCTACCATTCTCTAACACAGTTCGGTTGGCAACAATATCTGTGGCGACAATTTTCATTCCAAGTGTCATGGATTCCAGTAGTACCATCGGCTGACCTTCATAATGGGAAGAAAGTACAAAACAGTCACATCTTTTAATAAATGGAAACGGATTGTCAAGTTGCCCCATCAGAAAGACCGAATCATTTAATCCAAGTTTGTTGATTAAAGACTGCAAATCGTCTTTTAGAGGACCTTTCCCTAAAATATATAGCTTACTATTTGGAACATCATGATGGAATTTTGCAAAGGCTTCTATCAAATTACCTTGTGCCTTTTCTGGGGATAGCCGTCCCATATTGACAAAGTTTAAATCATTCTTATTTGGATACGAAATAAATTGTCCTTCTACTTGAAGACCAAGAATGTCTGTAATTTCTAAATCACCCTTCCGAACCCAACCAAGTTCTTTTCCATCCAACTCAATAAATAGATAATTCCCTGTAGTAGATACGGCCTCTTTCGTAACAGTCACAACAGTATCACCATTTAAATGTAATTGCTTTGCCTCTCCAGAACCAAAGTAATTATCCCATACATCATGTGGCCCATTCGTAATAAATTTTGCCTCTTCTAATAATTTCTTCTCATTTATTAAAATTGGTTCATCGATAATTTCAAATACCTCTTCTTTTAACCACCCACTTATTTTACCTGCAATACTAAAATTATAGTAGGTTCCTGCCTTCGTTTTGTGTATCTTTTTAATCTCTGCAATTTCATTTTGATAATCAACAGCCGCTGCCTTTTCTTTCGTATTGTAATTTGGATAAGCCTTAGTCCAAATCTTTTCCGTTCCTGGGTTGGCAATCTTTGCAAAAGTTTTTTCGTCAAAGGTAGATTCCTCAAGTGTTCGATTCTCTAGATTGTTTATAAAGCCACGGTAATCTCCGTAATTTCTTGAAATCAGCCATTTACGGAGCATATTAATCTTAAATTTTGTAAATGACCTCATATCCTCTAAAATGGTACACCTATTGAAGATCTTTATTGCACGATTATCTATCCATCCAATTCTCTTTCCTTTTATATTAATTCTGCAGTATATTCCATGAATTGTCTCGATTTCCTTATCGATAGATACAATAATCCCTTTATATTCATGTGCCCCGGAAACCTTGATATTATCTTCCATCTTGTAAGGCTTCATCCAAATTTGGTGACCTCGTACATTCGACACCATACCTAATTTGTCTACTTCGGTTTCAGAGATAATTTCGTCATACGTTAATTCTACCGCGCGACTATCAATCCAGCCAATTACTTGATGATTGTAGGTGAATTTAAACAAAAGCTGATCATTAACGGTTGCCATTCTTATTACTGAAATATGAGCATTTTCAAACGTATCATCTAATGTAAATTTCCTTGCATTTAAAAAGCCTGGGAGTGTATTCCAAACAGGAAATTCTTTTACATTTACCAATATTGCATTTGATTTCAGATTTTCAGTTTCAATATTATTCAATTCACTTTCATTTTCTATCTCATCTTCGGTATGAATTTGAAGGATTTTTTCAGGATTTATCGTATTTAAAACATAGTCAAACTTATCGTAATCCGCATATTCTATAAGATTTTTCCGGTTTAATTCCATTGTGCCTTTTGAAACACTAACAAGTTTGTCAAAGCGATGATAGACCGAGAACAAACCTCTTAAGTTAATTCTATGTGGTCGCTTCCCATTAATTTTCCTTTCACTGTCTGAAAGTAGATCATTATGCATAAAGCAAATTTTACTTTTAGCATCTGTCGCAAGCAGGTATTTTGCCCAGTATAAACTGTAACCACTAAAATCAATTGCATAATCAAAGTGGGTATTCCCAAATAAACGTTTTTGTTCCCGTTCATAAGCTTTTTCTGGATATAATTTTTTTCCTAAATATCCTCTTTCTCCACGATTATGAACAAATTTATCTTTATAAATTTCCCAAAGTGAAAAGGCCGGTAATCCTGGTTTAAATAGGAAACGGACATTTTTATTTACTCGATTCATATTTTTTAAAATTTCTTCTGATTTAGGTGCTTGTGTAAAACAAGTGACATCGAAACGGTTAAAATCAATATTGTTCATTAAATTTATATAAGATGATGTAATACCATTATCTCTTAATCCCCCAGGGTAAATGAGGATTTTCTCTTTTTCTGGATTCAAACATGTAACAACTTGAACATCATTAAATTGTTCATTAAAGATCGCATTAACAATTCGTTCAGTAACCTTACCATCTTCATATTTTGTAAATTGTTTTTGCATATTAACATAATTCTTTTGGTAATCCTTTTCAACTGCATCAATGTTTTGAATTGCTTCTATCAATTCTTTACAAGTGTAAAGAATTGGACCTGGCAAATCTTCATTAGAAATATACTGGCCTCTTTCCTCACTATATACATCAGCATCCCAAGTATAAAATAATATCGGTCGACCTGTAACAAGGAAATCAAAGAAGATACTTGAGTAGTCAGTTATTAAAATATCAACAACCGCTTGTAATTCATTTGGATCTATATAGTCAGGCACAAGTTTCTTTTCTAGTTCAGGGTATTGAAGGGCTTGCTTATAGAGAAACGGATGAACTTTTACAAGTATATTATAATCTTTACCAACCTTTTCTTCTAACGCCTTCATATCGGCAATAATTTGTAATACATCGTTATTTGCTTGAGATACATTAGTTCCTTTCCACGTAGGAGCATATAAAATATTTTTCTTTTGTCGGTCAATTTCTAATCCTGCCGAATACAATTCATTAATAAATGCTTCTCGATTCGTGTTTAACGTTAGGTCAATCCTTGGATATCCTGCCTCGATAATTTTCCCTTCATAAAGTCCATCTAATTTATAACTTTCGGTAAAAACCTTTGTTGTATGAGGATTCGGACTTAATATATAGTCTGCTGATAAAAAATTCCTTAATACATTTTGCGATAGTGCTGGGCTACCTGGAATGTCAAAGCCCATATGTTTTAATGGAGTTCCGTGCCAAGTATTTATGTACTTTTGCCCCTCTTTATGAATGTAAAAAGATTGAAATGTTGAATTATTGATTACATATTCACAGGAAGCTAAGTATTTTATATAATCCTTAGAATTTCTCTTTACAAATTTAACATTCGGGATACTTTTATATTTTGATATTACTGGATCTAATGCATCAAAATCTTGTACCGACCAAATATGAACGTACTCTTTAAATTGCGGATTGTTTAATAAATACTTAAAGATTGCGTACGGACTGTCAGTAATACTATTTCCGTCACGACTTTCATATAAAATTGTGTTCTTTTCAATATCCAATTGATCATAATACTTAGCGTAAACATTAACGCGTTTATGATTTTCCTTAACAAAGTAATTCTGAATGGGATCTTTTATAAAGTTAATTCTTCGTTTTAGTACCTTTTTGTTCACGCCTTATGCTACTCCTTTTCAGAACCGAATTTTAGAATTTTCGTCTATATATAACTGCATTATTATAGCATATTTTGTCGAATATTTAAGATAATATTTATATTGCCTTTAACCTGAGTCAGTTAAGTTCGTTACCTCTTTTGTAAGGCACCCGTACCCTTACTACGTTTTTCTAAAATCATTTCTTTATATTTTTTCTGTTCTTCTGCAGACATTGCTTTAAAATCTTCCAAGAATTTTTGGTAATTATTTAATACTGTATTCACTGCATCGTACTCTCTTATTTCGCCTGCTTCTAACCATATTGCCTTATTACAAAATTGCTTCACTTGTCTATTGGAATGACTAATGAAAAAGATTGTTTTACCTGTATGTTTAAACTCATCCATCTTTGCTAAACATTTATTCGCAAAGGTTTGGTCACCAACAGATAAAGCTTCATCAATGACTAAAATATCTGGATCGATATTAACCGAAATTGCAAAACCAAGTCTTGATTTCATACCACTAGAATATTTTTTTACAGGTTGGTCGATAAAGTTTCCAATATCAGCAAAATCAATGATTTTTGGTGTTAATTCTCGAATTTGCTTTTTATCAAATCCTAGCATTAGGCACTTTAGTTCAATGTTTTCAAGCCCCGTTAGATTATTATTCAATCCCGAATTTATTGCAATTAACGAAGCTTGACCATTTATTTGAATTTCTCCATAAGTAGGAGATGTTATACCTGTTATGAGATTTGATAATGTTGATTTACCTGCACCGTTTATTCCTACGATACCAACAACATCCCCTGGACTAGCTGTAAAACTTATATTTTGAACAGCATAGAAGTCTTCACCATATCCTTGTGGAAGGATTAAATCAAGCATTTTTTCCTTATTACTTTTATACATCTTATACTTCTTTGTAACATTTTTTAATACGATTGAATATTCCATAGATAACGCTCCGTTTTTTAATTTCCCTTTTTAACTATAGCAAAGGATAAATATTATTGTGAACTGGTATGATTTATTACAATTACAAAAAGAAGTGCAAGCTTTTTGATACTTTGCACTTATTTATTTTATTCATTTTTAGGCAAAATCAAGTTTTTCATTCTCAATAGCAGATTATTTTTCCAATCATCATTTTGAATTGTTGTATCACCAAGTTCAATTGTAATATTTCGCCAATAGACTTGACCGTTTTGCATCAAGTAGGGACCAACTTTTAGAAACTTCCCTTTGCTTGGCTTAACAACACGCGTATAACGTATCCATTGCCTATTTGTTATCCCTGTTATATCATCCAGCAATATATTTTCACGCCAAACGGCATCCTTCTGTAATACTTTATCAATTTGGTTATATGTTCGCAACGAGAATACAAACCGGTCTGCATCGACTTCCATAACATCCTCCACTTTTATATCAAATGATATTGTATACTCCTGCTCACCATCTGTATTTATTTCTATTGGATTTGACCAAATCTGTCTATGGGCTTTTTTCGTTAATCCTTTATTACTAATTTTAACTATATTCGATGTAGGCTCGTCCTCCTCTGGATTCTGGATAACAAAATTATCCTGCCAGTAACTCCAGAAAGATTTACCTAAATTAAATGATGGATTTTTTATTAAATTTCCGGTTGTTTCTATACTACTCGTATATTCTATATCCCTCTTCGTATAAAGATCATGAAGAATGATACTAAGTAACTTTGTTGTAAAGTCTTCATAAAAATTGTGTGTGTAGTGTACATAAAAATATTCCCATATATGATTCTCATCTGATAGATATTCAGTATCGTAATTGATAAATGCGACATCCTCATAGTGATCTTCAAAGTACTTATAAAAATCATCAAGCCAATGATTAATTTGATTCACATCAACGCTCTTGTATTTACCAGACTCACTAATTTTCTTCTTTTCTTTACCATCCTTTGTCATATAATAGTCCGTAAAGTGCACTTTATTAACTATAATTTTTATCTTCGGAAAGTCCTTCCTCATGTTATCCATAAATTGATCAACGGACTGTTTCCATAATCTCATAAATTCATTATAATTCTTGTCAATCTTTACTGCGTTTGCTACTTCAAATTGGGAAAAGAATGGCGTTCTTTTAAAAATATGTGTTTTGTCCGTCACAAAGCTATTTCCTATTTTTACAACACCAAAATACACATCAGCATAAAAGTCTAAAATTAAATAGTCTGGATTCTGAATCCGTAGAGAGTCCCATACACCTTTTGTTAATTCAGTGAGGAGTATTTGCTTATTAAAATGATCAATGTCTCCTTCTAATTCAATTGGTGTAAAAGGAATGGGGTCTCCCATTAGCGAGATCATTGACATATGGTTTTGTGTCAAAACACAATGATAAAATTCCTTATAGTTCTTAATAAACTTCGAATTAAACCCATCTCGACTAACACAACTTCCTATAACCGCAATCTTTACTTTACTCATTGTCATCTCCCATCTTCAGTTTGCCTTATCTCATTTTCAACCTAAAGAAGGATGTAAACTAGTTTCTCTTTTATCCATCATTAATTATAAGAAGTCAACTAGATTCTTTCTAAATTTCACGTGTAATGCAGACCCAATAAAGAATAACAGTATAATCAGAGACCAAAAGTATATAGTATATAACCAATGTTCAATAAAATACCATCCAGTTCCAAAGAATGCCGAACGATAGCCTTCTATTAGGTAATATAAAGGATTTAACTTTATAAGGGTAACAATTTTACTATCACTTATAACTGAAGAAATTGGCCATAAAACTGGCGTAAGATAAAGGAACATTCTTAAAATAGCATTCAAAAACATATGAACATCCCTAATTATTGTCGAGAGTGTTGAAGTTATCAGAGATATTGAAAATAAAAAGACAAATGTAGCAACAATGAAATAGAATAATTGTAAATAATATATGTTTATATAGTAACCCATAAATTGTAGTAGAATAATCGATACTAATAACATAACTAGATGCACGTAAAATTGAGAAAATATGACATATGTAGGTATAATGCTCATCGGAAAGTTCATTTTTGATAACATACCTAGTCTTGTATAGATTGACTTAGATCCTTGTATAGTGGCCTGATAGAAAAAGTTCCATATAATAAAACCACCTAATAACCAAGCAATAAAAGGGACATCTTTATTTGGCATTACTTCTATATTCGCTCTTCTACTTATACTTCCAAAAACAAACCAATAAATTAAAATTTGGATAAAAGGATTAATAAATTCCCATGCAACCCCTAAGTAATTACTTTTATTTCTACTTTGCAATTCATACCACGAAAGTCTCATAATCATATAAAATCGATTTATTTGCTCTTTTAACACAACAGTAGCTGATTTCATAGTTAATCCCTTCAAGTCTATTTTCACTTCCAATCATACTTTTAAAATTATACTAATAATATACATAAAAAACAACATTCCACTATTGTAAGTATGTGTCAAGAGTTTCTCGGTCTTGTTTTTACACCAATACTTCAGGCACTCTATTTTTGTACAGCTATTTCAGCTACCGCGCTAACGCTTGCTGGCCTAGAATAATTTGTTCGGTTCTAAAAAACAAGAACCAAACAAATTATTCTAGGGTACTTCTATTACCGAAAACATTTTAATAATTTCCCTGTCGCTGTTGAGTGGGCGACGTACAAGCTTATACTACCGTTTTTTACACCGATAGAAGGTTGTGTAGGCTGGCGTAATACTTGAGACATACGAATGGTTCTTTTCACTTCACGATGCTTTCTTTCACTTCGTCCTTGTGCCTTTAAATATACGTCTCGCAAAGTTCCGTTGATTATCCCTTGTTTTACTTTTACCATGGCCTCCGCACCTTCTTTACTCCAATGCATACCTCTTTTCTTCATCCTGAAAGAAATACGGCGTTGATTCGACTCCATTCCACCTAACCCACGCGCATCTTTTGGATGACTTTTCACTTTATCTCGCCAATCAAAAATCCGATCCCAATTATTCAAAATATAACCTCGAAAATCATTTACTTTTTTTATCTCTTTTTCGTCGGTTAGCATACTTTCAAATGTATCCAAATATAATGAAAAGGCCTTTTTATCATGGTCTGATAAAGCTTGTTGAATAGACCCCTTGAATTTATTCTTTTTCCAGCCTAAAGCTCGGTTTAAGGCTTCACCTATGTGATACGAGTCTAATTGATTTAATACTTGGTGTTTCGACTGTGAAAAAGCCTCTTGGAACTTCTCAGCTGTATATCCTCTGCCCTCGTCACTATTCGTAATTACATGTGTATTTTCTATCGAATATTCATTGGCAGAAAAGGCCTGAAATTCCTTCCAAAACGTGTTTGTTGGCTGGGTTGTCATAATTACCTTTTGGTTTCTCAAAGAGACGCGCTTGCCATTTTTATTCCATCCCTCATAAATAATCCCGTGGCAAACTTCCATCTGTTTTTTTCTTTCTGTCCCCCGAACAAATACACCATCAGCTTCTGCATATAAAAAATCAACTTTCTTTCCTTCTGGCAACGATGCCGATTCTTCAAGTTCATCCACCATTTCTTGGTCAGCCTTTGCTTGGGCCTCTCCAACCTTTTTCACAATATTACCGACTGTTGTATGGCTAACATTTACAGCCGACCATTCTTTTAAAATACGTGCAGATTCACGGTATGTATTTTCACTTGCTAATTCAGCTACCTTTACTTCCACCAGAGGGCTATACCTTTGATGTTTTATGAACCCTAGCCACTCATCTAAGGGATAGTGTGGATTTCCATTAACATCATGCATAAGCGTCCTCTTAAAGCGAACAGATCCGAAAATAAATTGGATTGTCTTCTCATCGTTTCTTTCAACTGTCCAATTTTCCGTTTGCTTATTTTCTTTGATTACTTGATTAATATTAGTAAAAACATCCCCAACTAATGATGCGAATGTTTCATACATCAAGATTTGAAGTTGTTCCTCGAATTCAATTAAATTATTTGTTTCCTTTATTAATCCATAAATTCTTGATATAATTTTATCCATGAGAAGGCCTCTTTCTAAATGTATTAAGCCTGGTAGCTTACATTTATATTAGAGTGCCTTCTCTTTTTTTGCCAGTTAATATTTTCCAAAACGTGGTATTTTAACCCCCGAGTAATATTTTACACATATCTATTGTAATTATATAACTCAAAAAAGACCCACAGATAATGATTACTTCTGTGGATCTTCATAAAATATTATTTATAGACAGGAATTTCTAAATTAAGATAATACACACCAATATCTTGGTACAATCTGTACATTGTATTAATTTGTTTATAAGCCCAAGCTATGTCAGTAGCGTATTGGTGTGTTGCATACTTATAAGTATCCATAGCAGATGGATTCCAACGCATTTTATATAATGTATTTTGACCAGCTTTGACATAGTTATTACCAATAAATGCCGCTCCACCAATAATAGCTTTTTCAGGCGTTGTCCATCCTTCACGGTATGCTCTTTCTGCAGCACCCTCATATGCATTACTATCTACTGCACCTATACCAAACATATTGTAAACAGTCTTGTTGTTATATTCAAACTTTGCATATTTCCCATTTCCTGTTTCTAATAGAGCATGAGATAAAAGGTAAATATCATTAACGCCATATTTATTCGCTGCATCAATAAAAGCTTTTCCGAGGTTGTCTAAGTCACCTTTTCCTTTAAGGTATGCATTAAGTTGACTCGCCGATGCTCCACTTGGTTTTGATAAATCAAGAAACTGAAACACTTGTCTTGAATCGTTTACGAAGTTGTTTGGGTTCAAATAGTAGAGAACATCACTTTCGATGGCATTTACCCAAATATTATGTGGGAATACGATAGCAACCCATTCACCAAGATCTTTCACTATTTGCACTTGGTTTCCACTGTATAACGTTCCTACTTTGGCAAAACTTGTTCCCGGTCCTTTTCTTACATTAAGAGCGTTAGCGGTAATTTTACCATTCTCTACATATTCCTTAGAAACATAAGCATACTTTTGATCTGTCTGAGGTGGAGTTGATTTGATATTCATCTGCATATTTAACGCTTGAGATAAAGTGATATTGTATTTTGAATATAAAACACTGGTCACTTTTTCAGTTACGTTATTTTTATGGATATAAATTGTTTTTCCAGCAATTACACCGCGATACCATGTGTTGTTGCCTACATCCATTGTTAAGCCAATTTCAATGGCTTGACCTTTGTATTTTGATAAACTCTTGAATATAGCATCGACATTGCCACCCCACGGTTCAGTGTACGCCCAGCCAGTTCCTTTTAAATATAAAGTTTGTTTTGTAGTACTTATTGTTTTATATGCATGGGTTGTTAAGTCAGATGATTTTACCCATCCAACGACACCACTATTTGGTTTTCGGCTAAGTTGATAGTAGGTTGTCCCATTTACAACTGCTTGTTTACTTATATAGTAGACATGGTCCGCATAGCTTGACCCCGCAGTACCATATTTCATAGCAACAAGATCTTTATAGATGCGTACCTGGGAACCCTTCATCTTACCTAGTCTACTCGTTTGGCTTTCAGTTATGGAAACAACATTATTTTTATGGATGTAAACTGTTTTTCCGTCAATGACTCCACGATACCATGTATTATTTCCAATATCCATTGTTAAATCGACTTGGAATGGGTTACCCATGTACTTTTTCAGGCCTTTAAATATAGCATCGACATTGCCACCCCACGGTTCAGTGTACGCCCAACCTGTTCCTTTTAAGTATAACGTCTGTTTTGTAGTACTTATTGTTTTATATGCATGGGTTGTTAAGTCAGATGATTTTATCCAACCAACGACCTCACTATTTGGTTTTCGGTTAAGTTGGTAATAGGTTGTCCCATTTACAACTGCTTGTTTGTTTATATAGTAGACGTGATCCGCATAACTTGATCCCGCAGTACTATACTTCATAGCAACAAGGTCTTTATAAATACGTACCTGGGAGCCCTTCATCTTGCCTAGTCTACTCGTTTGGCTTTCAGTTATGGAAACAACATTATTTTTATGGATGTAAACTGTTTTTCCGTCAATGACTCCACGATACCATGTATTATTTCCAATATCCATTGTTAAATCGACTTGGAATGGGTTACCCATGTACTTTTTCAGGCCTTTAAATATAGCATCGACATTGCCACCCCACGGTTCAGTGTACGCCCAACCTGTTCCTTTTAAGTATAACGTCTGTTTTGTAGTACTTATTGTTTTATATGCATGGGTTGTTAAGTCAGATGATTTTATCCAACCAACGACCTCACTATTTGGTTTTCGGTTAAGTTGGTAATAGGTTGTCCCATTTACAACTGCTTGTTTGTTTATATAGTAGACGTGATCCGCATAACTTGATCCCGCAGTACTATACTTCATAGCAACAAGGTCTTTATAAATACGTACCTGGGAGCCCTTCATCTTGCCTAGTCTACTCGTTTGGCTTTCAGTTATGGAAACAACATTATTTTTATGGATGTAAACTGTTTTTCCGTCAATGACTCCACGATACCATGTATTATTTCCAATATCCATTGTTAAATCGACTTGGAATGGGTTACCCATGTACTTTTTCAGGCCTTTAAATATAGCATCGACATTGCCACCCCACGGTTCAGTGTACGCCCAACCTGTTCCTTTTAAGTATAACGTCTGTTTTGTAGTACTTATTGTTTTATATGCATGGGTTGTTAAGTCAGATGATTTTATCCAACCAACGACCTCACTATTTGGTTTTCGGTTAAGTTGGTAATAGGTTGTCCCATTTACAACTGCTTGTTTGTTTATATAGTAGACGTGATCCGCATAACTTGATCCCGCAGTACTATACTTCATAGCAACAAGGTCTTTATAAATACGTACCTGGGAGCCCTTCATCTTGCCTAGTCTACTCGTTTGGCTTTCAGTTATGGAAACAACATTATTTTTATGGATGTAAACTGTTTTTCCGTCAATGACTCCACGATACCATGTATTATTTCCAATATCCATTGTTAAATCGACTTGGAATGGGTTACCCATGTACTTTTTCAGGCCTTTAAATATAGCATCGACATTGCCACCCCACGGTTCAGTGTACGCCCAACCTGTTCCTTTTAAGTATAACGTCTGTTTTGTAGTACTTATTGTTTTATATGCATGGGTTGTTAAGTCAGATGATTTTATCCAACCAACGACCTCACTATTTGGTTTTCGGTTAAGTTGGTAATAGGTTGTCCCATTTACAACTGCTTGTTTGTTTATATAGTAGACGTGATCCGCATAACTTGATCCCGCAGTACTATACTTCATAGCAACAAGGTCTTTATAAATACGTACCTGGGAGCCCTTCATCTTGCCTAGTCTACTCGTTTGGCTTTCAGTTATGGAAACAACATTATTTTTATGGATGTAAACTGTTTTTCCGTCAATGACTCCACGATACCATGTATTATTTCCAATATCCATTGTTAAATCGACTTGGAATGGGTTACCCATGTACTTTTTCAGGCCTTTAAATATAGCATCGACATTGCCACCCCACGGTTCAGTGTACGCCCAACCTGTTCCTTTTAAGTATAACGTCTGTTTTGTAGTACTTATTGTTTTATATGCATGGGTTGTTAAGTCAGATGATTTTATCCAACCAACGACCTCACTATTTGGTTTTCGGTTAAGTTGGTAATAGGTTGTCCCATTTACAACTGCTTGTTTGTTTATATAGTAGACGTGATCCGCATAACTTGATCCCGCAGTACTATACTTCATAGCAACAAGGTCTTTATAAATACGTACCTGGGAGCCCTTCATCTTGCCTAGTCTACTCGTTTGGCTTTCAGTTATGGAAACAACATTATTTTTATGGATGTAAACTGTTTTTCCGTCAATGACTCCACGATACCATGTATTATTTCCAATATCCATTGTTAAATCGACTTGGAATGGGTTACCCATGTACTTTTTCAGGCCTTTAAATATAGCATCGACATTGCCACCCCACGGTTCAGTGTACGCCCAACCTGTTCCTTTTAAGTATAACGTCTGTTTTGTAGTACTTATTGTTTTATATGCATGGGTTGTTAAGTCAGATGATTTTATCCAACCAACGACCTCACTATTTGGTTTTCGGTTAAGTTGGTAATAGGTTGTCCCATTTACAACTGCTTGTTTGTTTATATAGTAGACGTGATCCGCATAACTTGATCCCGCAGTACTATACTTCATAGCAACAAGGTCTTTATAAATACGTACCTGGGAGCCCTTCATCTTGCCTAGTCTACTCGTTTGGCTTTCAGTTATGGAAACAACATTATTTTTATGGATGTAAACTGTTTTTCCGTCAATGACTCCGCGGTACCATGTATTATTTCCAATATCCATTGTTAAATCGATTTGGAATGGGCTACCCGTGTACTTTTTCAGACCTTTAAATATAGCATCGACATTGCCACCCCACGGTTCAGTGTACGCCCAACCTGTTCCTTTTAAGTATAACGTCTGTTTTGTAGTACTTACTGTTTTATATGGATGGGTTGTTAAGTCAGATGATTTTACCCATCCAACAATCCCACTATCGGGTTTTCGACTGATTTGATAATAGATTGTTGCTCCTATAACTGCTTGTCTATTAATATAGTAAACATAGTCTGCATAACTTGATCCTGCAGTACTATACTTCATATTCGCTAAGTCCTGATAAATTCTTACACTGGAGTTCTTCAACTTACCTAATCGATTGGTTGAAGTCTCGTTTTTTAACACAATATTATTCTTGTGTATATAGACCGCTTTCCCATCGATTGTTCCTCGATACCAAATATTGTTACCGATATCCATTGTTAAGTCGACTTGGAATGGGTTACCCGTATACTTTTTCAGGCCTTTGAAGATTGCATCAACATTACCACCCCATGGTTCAGTGTATGCCCAACCAGTCCCTTTTAAATACAGGGTTTGTTTTTCGGTACTTATTGTTTTATATGAATGGGTTGTTATATCAGAAGCATTTACCCAACCGATAATATTTTGTCCGCTATTAACACTTCTACTAATTTGATAGTATGTTTTACCATTTACCACCGATTGTTTGTGGACATAATAAACATGATCTGCATAACTCTGACCAACTGTACTATAGGAATTTATGTTTGTTAAGTTTTTATAAATCTTAACATTTGAATCCTTTAATTTCCCAAGTCTATTTGTAGCGGTCTCTTGAATAGAAGTAGTTTTTGGCAGTTTTTCCTCTTTGCTCTCAGTTTGCATTTCAGCTGGAGGAACACTTTCAGAAGCACTTGAATTCTTGAGGTCATTTTCCTCATTTAAATTGCTAATATCTTGTTCAGATAGATTAGCCTTTACCTCATTTTCCTCAACAGTATTTGTTTCTTCTATTACAGTATTATTTTCAGTTTGGTCACTATTAGTATCTATTTCTCCTGATGTACTAGCGGCCGCAACATTAAAAGAATATGTTGGTAACAATAATAGAATTGCAGACACCGTTAGGAATAGTTTTTTTAACATTCTCAACCTCCTTGTTAATTAATAAATACTACAGAACAGCACCCCTTATTTAGGCATTTCTAGTGAAAAGGGCCTATGCGGAGAATGTGTTTTTTTGTCAAAATCAGTCGTATTCTCCATAATTATCATTCTAATATAAATAATAGATGATTACTATAGTATTTTGTTGGAATTACATCAAAATACTGATATTGTAAAATAGTTAACGAATATTCAGTGCTAATTTCCTATTAATTTCGAACCTGATAATCAAAAAACCCGCCCTCATCGGACAGGTTATTTTAGAAGGTTTAAGAATATTCCAAGATGTCACGTTGCTGTATCACTTATAAACCGGCACGTCTAGATGTTGCGGTTCGAGGTTGAGTTGTTTGTATAAATTGTATAGTGTGTTCACTTGTTTATAAGCCCAGCCGATGTCGGTTGCGTATTGGTGTTTGGCGTCACCGTTTTTCGCCGCGCGATCGGGGTTCCAGCGCATTTTATAAATGGTGTTTTGTTTAATTCCGTAACTGTTTTTCCCTTTAATATATTCATTCCCGATGAATGTGGCTCCTTTTGTAATAGCATCGTCTACGGTAAACCAGCCTTCCTCGTAAGCGCGTTTTGCTCCCTTATTAATCGCATCACCGTCAAATGCACCAATACCAAAAACGTTATATACTAATCTTCCTTTATAGTAGACACCTCTTGCTAGCTCTGATGTCCCGTTATTCGTTTCTAGCAAAGAATGGGCAAGTAAGTATAAGTCGTTTATGCCGTTTTCTTTGGCTGCTTCAATAAATTTCGCGCCTTTTCCTTCGAGAATTCCTTTCCCTTTTAAATAATTATTTAGTTGGGCTGCTGTTGCACCACTTGGTTTACTTAAGTCAAGGAACTGAAATTTTTGTTTTTCGTCATTTTGAAAGTTTTTCGGATTTAAATAGTATTCTACATCTGCCTTCTCTGCATTTCGGAATGTCGTGAAATTGATTTGATACCAGTCGCCTGATTTCTTAACAATTCGTAATTCCGTTCTTGCTGGCAAGGTTGCAAAAATATGACTCGTTTGGTTTGGTTGTGAGCGAACATTTACTTTTGCAGCTGTGACTGAAGAACTTGATGTTGTTACTAACGCACTATTCACATAGAGTGTTTCGTTATTATATTGAATTTGGTACCATTTCGTTGTGTTATATGCTTTATCCCCTTGTACTTCTTTTATTATTGTTACGACGGTATCTTTATCAACGGTATACTTTATATTCGCCTTCGCATCTAATTTCGGTGTCGTCCGCAAATTTGTTCCATTCGTATTAATTTTTGATTCTTTATTCGTATTTGTTTTGACATAATCTGCATGAATATACGCTGGTGCGTTGCGGTATTTATCCGTTTGCGGTGCGGCTTTCATTTGGATATTTAGTGCATTTGTAAACGTAAGATTGTAATTTGTGTATGTTATGTTTGCAGTATTTTGACCACTTGATGAACTTGTGTTTCCTGGTGTACTTGGCGTGCTTGGTGTTCCTTTCCCGCTCGATGTGTTTTGGCCTCCTGATGTGTTTGAACTTCCTTGTGGATTTTTGCTACTAAGTTGTGCTTGTTCAATCCATACCGTTTTTCCTTGTAACGTGCCACGATACCATGTTGTTTTTCCAACTGTTTCGGTTAAATTGATACTGAAAGCCTTCCCTTTATAAGCAGTTAAGCTTTTGTAAGTAATATCCTTCGAGCCGCCCCATGGTTTTGTGTATGCACTCCCAGTACCCGTTACATAAAGTGTTTTCTTTTTATTATCAACCGTTTTGTGAGCCTGTGAACTGATTTGTTCAGCTTTTACCCACCCGATTGTCCCTTTAGATGCACTCGGTTGTGAACTAATTAAATAATAGACTTGGTTGCCTACTTTTGCTTGTTGCTTCATATAGTACACGTTATTTAAATAATTATTTGCCTTTAGGGTCGTCTTCGGGTTCCCGATTGTTTTATAGATGATTGCATTTGAACGGAGCTGACCTAATCGGCTCGTGCTACTTTTATTAATTGCATTCACTTGACTTGATTGAACCCAAATAACGGTTCCGTTTAGTAGTTTTCCCCGATACCAAGTTGTTTTCCCAACAGTTTCAGTCAAATTCACTGTCATTTGTTGGTTTGCAAAACTTGATAAGCTTTTATATTGGATGTTTTTCGAACCGCCCCATGGACGAGTGTAACCAGTCCCTGAGCCTTTTAAAATAAATGTCTTACTCTTATTATCTACGGTTTTGTGTGTGTTTACAGCAAGGTCCTTTGCATTAGCCCAGCCAATTACACCCTTTGTGGCACTAGCTTGCATACTTAATAGATAATACGTTTGGCTACCTACCTTTGCTTGCTTTTTTATGTAATAGACTTTATCTGTTCGTGATGTGCCCGCTGCCATGTAAGATGACAGTTTCTTTACGTTTTTATAAATTCGAACCTTGCTACTCTTCAGTTTGCCCAGTTTGCTCGTGTTGCTTTCTGATACTTTTGTTGCAGCTTGAACGATATGTGAGCTTAATATAGAAGGCAATGTTGTTTCGAACGGAATGGTAGAAATTAAAAATAAAACGGCTACAATTGGAATCATCATTCGACTATGTTTTTTCATCATCTTCTTCCGGTTCTATGTCCTTTTTACCAGGACTAACCGCTCCCCACCTTTTTTACTAGAAAAGATGCTAGTATTTTTCTCTAATATAAAGCATACTCGCACTCTATGACAATATTTTTTCTATAGTTTTTGTCAAAATAGGACTATTTTATCTAATTGAAGCATATTTTAAGAGATAACGGAAAGTCTAGTTTTTACTTGAATTGGCCCAAGGTCCTATACCATCTTCACCAAACATCCAGGGAAAAACAAAAGCCCGCCAAGTATCCAGAGTAAAAAAAGAAAATTCAAGACGCTAGAGCCTCCAGATAACCAAGTGATTAGAGTTCGCCGAATAGAAAAAGAGCTTTTCAGCATGGATTTAGCTGCTGTGCCATCCTTACGCCTATGCGGATAGGAAAGTAGAATTGATTTATACTTTCCTATTAGCTAACTAGAAGCCCGTCCTTTGAATAATCACCGAAGCTAGATTTTCACCTAACTTTTGTGAGTCATCCCATATCGGGGCGGGTTGATTGAATATATAATAGTCTTGGAGGACATTTTCACCCGCATTCACGATCACTTGGTCCTTGAGATGGCTTTCTAGGACACTTCTAGTAATTTTCTCGCTCGTTTTGTCCTTGAGTACCCTCGTCTAGGACACTTCCGCCCATTTTCAAGCTCGTTTTGTCCTTGAGGCTGCCCTTTCCCTCGAACCACCTCATCTTTAAAGCGAGCAATCCCCCCCTTACAAAAAGTTAATTTCCTCTACTTGTAAATCGGAATATCGAGACGACTAGGTTTGATGTTTACTAGCTTGTAAAGGTCGTAAATCGTATTAATTTGTTTGTATGCCCAGCCAATGTCGGTTGCGTATTGGTGGGTAGCACTTCCATATCGAGCCATACCTTCTGGGTTCCAGCGCATTTTATAAATCGTATTTTGAATCATTTGCTGCTTGTTATTCCCATCGATATAGCCATTCGCAATAAAACGGGCCCCGCCAACGATTGCTTTGTACGGTGAATCCCAGCCATAACTATAGGCTGTTTTCGCGCCAAGATGATCAGGGTCATTATCGAATGCACCGATACCGTACATATTATAAACGGTTTTTCCTTCGTATTTAATCCCAGTTGCAAGTGGGGAAGTACCTTTTCCAGTTTCTAGTAACGCATGGGAAATTAAGTACAACTCATTCATTCCATACAATTTTCCAGCATCGATAAAGGCTTGTCCTTGACCGCTCAAAATTCCCATTCCTTGCAACACGTTGTTTAATTGATTAACTGTGATACCTGACGTCTTTGATAAATCAAGGAATTGAAACTTTTGCTTTTCATCGTTCATAAAATTTTGCGGGTCTAAATAAAATTTCACATCAGATACAGATGCGTTTCGCCAGTCACCTAAAGCAATTTTATACCAGTCCTTGCCAGTTTCTACAATCTTCACTTGAGTGCCTTTTTTTAATTGACCATACATATGACTAGTTGTACTTTGAGCAGCATAAATCGGTAGAGAATCAGCGGTTACGGTTCCCATTTGTCCATCGAGCTTAATATATTTACTACTCACATATGCTGGTTGGTTTCGGTATTTATCCGTTTGTGGTGTGGCAGCCATTTGCATGTTGAGTGCATCGGTTAATGTTATGTTATACATGCTATTCTTAACCATTGTCTGAGCACTTGACATTTCTTGTTCTCCTGCATTCGGATTTTTCACGGTAGACGGCGATTCTTGTTCACTATTATTAAGCGGTTCCGATGTGGACGGAAATTCTTGTTTTGTTGAATTCTCCGTTTTCCCTCCCGAATCACTTGTGCTTTCCTTCGATGTGTTCAAGTCTTGCCCAAGTTTCTCAGTGATTAATTCTGATTGAAAACCATAATGGCCTTCAACTTCACGTTGGCCCTGTTCCGCAACCTCTTTGCTATCAAACGCACTCGTAACAACTGTATAATACTGTTCTGTTTTTACTGTCTTACTCTCTGTATAGGCCCAGCGTTTCTTCTTAAAATACGCTTCAACTTTATCTTTGTTTTCACCAAGTAGATTGTCTACAGTAATTTGGTAGAATGTCTGTTTATTCGAGTTTACATTTGCCGTATAATAAGCTAGTTTTTTTGTTTTAAAGAAGTTTGTCGCGATTCGTAACTTTTCTTCGTCTTGAATCGGGTCTGTGACAATATCAAAATACGGTGTTCCTTTTTCTTTCGTTGTTTCAATTTTTGTGTCAATTGATTTTCCTTTAAAAAGACTACCTGCTTGATTCAATTTATATTGGTCAAACGTAGACTCTGATAGAATTGTATATTGAGTGATTTTTTTACCGGTTTTTTTTGCGTTGGCATTCCATTTTTTGTCTTTAAAATATTTTAGCCCTTTATTTATCTTTGTTTGATCGGTTTGTTCGCTCGATTCAATGCAAAAATGCGTTGCAAGTTGACCCGTTTTCGTCTTCGCGTATCGCCACTTTTTTGACTTGACGTACGCTTCTACTTTTGTCAAATTTGACCCCGACAAGCTTTTAACTTTCACATTGTAAACATCTTTGTTCTTCGTTTTTTCATACATTGCAGATACTTTGAAATGTTTTTGTAAATCCTTTACCCGGTTTTCGACGTTCTTTTTCCCACTAACATGATTCATTGTCAATTGATAAACACGCGTATATGTTATCGGTTTTATTGTTGCTTTCATCCCTGTTGTTTCTTGGAATGAACGTAGCACTTTTTTCGCTGTACTTTCTCCAGCAAAACTCCCTGATACAATTTTCACTACTTCTAATGATTTTCCCGTTTTTTTAACCGTTGCAGATAAACCTGTTTTCTTTGTTATATCTTGAGTAAGTTGTTTGGCAGTTTGATCACTCATATATTCGGTTGAAGTGAGGCGCTTTTTGTAGGCGATTTTGCTATTTTCTTGTACTCCTGCTGGAATTCCTGTTTTCGCTGTGAATTCTTTTGCATTCGTACTCGCATCTTCTTTTCCTAAATAAACACCAGAAATGATTTGTTCTGAAGTTTTCACGATACGAATTGGTTCGACTGTCACTTGATACCCTAGCTGTCTCAACTCATTTTGAGCTTGTTGTGCATCTACTTCAAGAGTAATATAGCCGGAGTAGAGGCGATAATATGGGGCTTTTTTTGTTGTTGGTTCCAGTGTCAAATTCCATCCTGTTTCCTTTTGTAAACGTTGTAGGGCATCTTTCGCACTCATTTGTCCAAGAAACTCACCAATTTGTATTTTATATTGCGTCGTTTCTGCACTGGCGTAAGAATGTGGGACTGTATTACTGAATAATATGGCCGATGAAAGGACGAATCCTGTTGCAAACTTTCTCATTATGATGAAACTTCCCCCTTATATACAGTAGGATTTAAATCTATTAAACTTGAAGTTTTATATTTGAAAACTTCTTCCATTATTATTCTACAAAAATATATAGGGGCTGTCGCTGTTAATTGATGGTAACGCTTCCCCGATGGGGAATGGAGCTACTAATTGTTGAGAAGTGATAAGCCTGAGTTGAGTGACGAGGAAATTGAGAATAGATGAAGGATAAAGTGACGCGGAAACGGATGAATGTATCGGATTTGGGTGGTGTGAAAATTGAAAATTGATATTAGCTGAATACCTTAGAAGCTCATGAATGTATCGGAGTTATGGACTAGAAATTCGGGGATTAGATAGAGATTTGGTGATGTGATAAAAGGGAATATCGGTGCTAGTGGACGTAAAAATAGAGGAAATGACGATGGCCTTCCACATTCCCTCTATGTTGTTAATCAAATCTCACCAAAATTTTATTGAAATAACCATTAACTATTAACCTTACTTCCCCTCCTTCATCACCTTAAGTAGAAATTGTGGTAATACGAGCATTCGTCTCCATCGTGTCGGTTGCTTGAAGAGTCGATAGAGCCATTCCATATGTAGGTTGATCAAAAGTTGTGGCGCGCGTTTCATTTCCCCAGCCCAAACATCGAAACTTCCACCAATCCCCATAAATAACCCCTTTTGAAAACGATGTAAATGTTGATGAATCCAATATTCTTGCTTTGGAAAGCCTAATGCAACAAAAACTAAATCAGGATCAAGATTTGCAATTTCATTAGCAATTTGCTCATCAGAAATATCAAAATATCCGTGATGGCGGCCAACAATATTTAACTCGGGTAATTGCTCTTTCATTTTGTGATAAGCCTTTTCCAATGTTTTTTCTTTTGCCCCTAGTAAATACACTTTCAACCCTTTCTCTTGAGCATGTTTTAACAATGCATTCATTAGGTCAAAACCGGCGACCCGCTCTTTTAACGGTGTTTTTAATAGTTTCGATGCAATGACAACACCAATCCCATCTGGAGTGATGTAATCTGCTTCTTGCAAAATTTGTAAATACTTTGGATCACGATTCGCCGCCATGACTAATTCAGGGTTTGCTGTAACGACGAATGTTTTTTGTTCCGTGTCGATTCGCTCCTCAAAAGCTGCCATAAATTCATCAAAGTTATAATTTTGAAATGGTATATTTTGCACTTTCACTGTATCCAAACTCATTCCTCCAAGTTATGGAAAAACCCATTTCCGCTCATTGGAAATGGGTGACCTTTTTTATTAATAAAACGCAAATAATCCGTTACTTTATCGCCGAAACCGACTTGATGGATTTCGCTTACCAGATATAAAATTCAATATCGGCCGGTAATCTGCGCTAATAATACCTGTAAGTTCGATAATAATCTCAACAATCAATAACAACGTACCGATGAGGATGGACGCACCCCAAATCGTTGCCCGTGTAAAAAGAATTGCGGATAAACTGAATAACGCACTTAACAAATAAATTAAGATCACCGATTGTCGATGTGAAAATCCGAGTCGCAATAAGCAATGATGCAAGTGAAACTTATCTGGATTCGTAATCGGTGTTTTATGAATAATCCGCCGTACAATTGCTGAAGTTGTATCAACAATAGGAATGGCTAAGATCATAATCGGTATAATAACTGAGAAAATCGCCGCACTTTTTGTAAAGCCCATGATGGAGATAACTCCAATCATATAACCTAAAAATAACGACCCAATATCTCCCATAAATATTTTTGCCGGATAAAAATTGAATACTAGAAAGCCTAACGTACTTCCTAATAAAATCAATCCAAGCAAAATAACTGTAAATGAATAATTTAACGATATCGCCAGTAGCGTTAAAGTTAAAATGGCAATGGACGACACCCCTGCAGCTAATCCGTCAAGTCCATCAATTAAGTTAATTGCATTTGTAATGGAAACTATCCAAATAACTGTAATTGGAATCGCAAAAAATCCAAAATGAATCATATTTCCATTAGGAATCGTAATAAAGTCGATTGTTAACCCTGAAAATACAGGAATACAGCTAGCAATGATTTGTCCAATAAATTTAACCCCTGCAGAAAGTCGGATAATGTCGTCTAAAAGGCCAATAATAACAATGATAAGCCCACCGGCAACAATCGGCCATACTTGTGTTTTATCTGGAATGAATAACATAATACCAACTATAAAGCTTGCAAATATCGCTAAACCACCTAATCGCGGCATCACTTTTGTATGAACTTTTCTCCCATTTGGCTGATCAACAGCACCAATTTTTAATGCGAATTCTTTTACAAAAGGTGTGACTAGGAGTGTAACAATGAAGCATACAACAACCGGTATCAATAAGAACTTCATTATCTTTACGTCCTCCTCATTTATTCCCGTATATATTAATGTCATCTAAACTGTTTCGGTTACAAAAAAATTATCATATCTTATAAAAGTCCACTTTAATTCTTTACTATTTTTATAATTTTTTAACAGTATCTATTTTATCTACTTCATCATAATGGATTCACTTTTAAAAATCAATACTTATTATCCCCGCTATTGTTACGTTTTTCAAATATTTATGTAAGGTTTTTTTCAATCTTAACATTCATTTACAAATATTTTTCTAAAATATTGCGTATATATATATCTTTTGAAAAGGAAAGAAAATAATAGATTGATAGGGAATATTGTCTAGTGGAGGGGATGTTTAAATTTGGGTTTCCTTGTTAGACATTTTTCGTCATTGGCGAGGAACCAAGGTAATGGGCTGGTTAAACTTACATGATTTGGCTTTAGTTTTATATCTAGATTAATAGATACAGGTGTTAATAATAAAGTTGTAACAGTTATTAATGTAACAATGTGGAATACCATTAACAGGACGTTTTACAGACATTATTATGAGTTTTTTATAAATTTCACAAAAAAATGTGCTGTAATAAATGAAATTGGAATAATAATAAATATAAGAATTAAAACACTTAAAAAATCAGCAATGGGGGTTAAAGGAATCCGTAAATTAAAAATATGATTGAGAATTTTAAGATAAATAATAAAAAAGATGATTGCCAATACATATAGTGGAAGATTGATTTTAAATTTACTCATTATTTCACACCCCTAGTTTTTTAAATTATAACAACTAAAATTGCTGGTGCGAAACCATAACCCGAGAGTGCTAATGAAAATGTGACAAATGTATGATTGTTAGCCAATTGAAATCGTGTAAGTTGAAGTAGAGAGACTCCATATATTTTTAATCTGAACAATCGTCTGAGTTCTCTAGCCAATAACAGAGTATAGACCATGCTAAAATAGCTCCATCACGTAATTTTCCACACTTAATATTTTTCAGTAACAACTTCTATTCATTGCTTTCATCTTCTTGAAACCCATTTCGTCATATCCCAAAATAAAGCAAGATAACC
Source organism: Bacillus andreraoultii (assembly GCF_001244735.1). Taxonomy (GTDB): domain Bacteria; phylum Bacillota; class Bacilli; order Bacillales; family Caldibacillaceae; genus Caldifermentibacillus; species Caldifermentibacillus andreraoultii. The sequence continues at coordinate 325,925 of NZ_LN868937.1, read as the reverse complement.
CAATGTTCGTAATAAGAATTTCGACCAGAGTTTCCCTTGATGCAACTAGGGGAACGGCTATACTGAGTTGCCGCATTACTACAACACGTTGAAGTTCTTTTTATTTTCCAATCATATGTAGTTACGTCCAAATTAGACTTACAACTCTAGCAAATCCATACTAGATTACAAATAAATAGGTATACTGGTTCGTTTGTCCATGATCATAAAGCGACCCTGAGAGGATTGCTTCCGATTTATTTATTATTCGACCTAAACAATTTTGACAAACCAACTCTTCTTATTCTTTAGTAGCTGTAATTTCTTTTTTAAGTCCACGATTTGCTGTTTTAAGTAATTAATTTCATCCATTTTCTTCTCTAATTCGTCCAACCGTATTTGGTATATAATTATCCCTCTCATTTAAACCTTTGCCTTGCTAGCCTTTCTATTGTCTAGCTCATTCCACTGTACTACGTTCTTACCCATGCAACCTAATCTATATTCCCGCATACTGATTTTGTTGGATTTTTTATTTTTATGGATGATCTATGGTAAAATGACTAAAAGGTGTAAATGATTTCATATACATAATTTTCCACTTTATATCATAAGTTTTTAGGAGGTTTCCATTATGAGAAAAGTTAGAAAAGCCATTATCCCTGCTGCAGGTCTTGGAACACGATTTTTACCTGCAACGAAGGCGATGCCCAAAGAAATGTTACCGATTGTTGATCGCCCGACAATTGAATATATTATCGAGGAAGCTGTTGCATCAGGAATTGAAGATATTATCATTGTCACTGGTAAAGGAAAACGTGCGATTGAAGACCATTTCGACCGAGTACCTGAATTGGAGAAAAATCTTCGTGAAAAGGGAAAGCTTGATTTACTCGAGAAGGTCAACTATTCATCGGAAATGGCCAATATCCATTATATTCGTCAAAAAGAACCTAAAGGATTAGGACATGCTGTTTTGTGTGCACGTAATTTTATTGGTGATGAGCCGTTTGCCGTTTTACTTGGGGATGATATCGTCCAACATGAAAAACCTTGCTTGAAACAAATGATTGATGAGTATAGTGAAACATTTTCTTCTATTATCGGTGTGCAAGAAGTACCAGAAGACGAAACCTATCGATATGGAATTATTGATCCTTTAACAAAAGATGGCAGACTGTACCAAGTGAAAAACTTTGTTGAAAAACCAGCACAAGGTACCGCTCCATCGAACTTAGCGATTATCGGTCGTTATATCCTGACACCGGAAATCTTTTTATTTTTGGAAAATCAGGAAGTTGGTGCTGGTGGAGAAATACAGTTAACCGACGCCATTCAGAAGTTAAACAAAATTCAACGAGTATTCGCTTACCAATTTGAAGGGAAACGCTATGATGTTGGTGAAAAAATCGGCTTCGTAAAAACAACGATCGAATTTGCCCTACAGCATGAGGATTTACACGATGAAGTCATCCGGTTTATGAAGGAGTTATTGACCGATGAAGAGTCAAGTGCTGCTAATGGGTTATCTGAGAATCAAGACGATGTGGCTGAAATATTGAAGTCGACATGAGATAGAGGGAACGTCTTCTCGTACCTCACTTCCACAACTTTCACGTGACTGAAATATTGAAATCATGATTGGGATTTGGATTGGACGATTGGGTGACTGGGGACTGAGTTGGATACTTGGGAGATTGAGTGACTGGGTGACTAGGTTGGATGCTAGGCGATTGAGTGACTGGGTTGGAGATTGGACGATTGGCCGTTTGAAGCTCGGTTCGAACGGCTCTATTGGGCAGTTACAAACAGGTTTGGGCATGTGTCTACCATGGAGACTCATTCTCGAGGACATTTGAACCCTGTTTCATGCCGGTTTTGTCCTTGAAGCCCATTATCGAGGACATTTAAAGCCGACTTTGAACCAGTTTTTTCCATTACAACCGTTCTATTGGACACCTTGGTTCACATATCATTTTTCTTATACAAACTAACTAACCGCTTCACCATCAAAACTATATATCAATAGCACTTTAGGGGGAGAAAATTTGAAGAGTATTTACCGCAATCAATGGGATCTTTTTAAGGAATCCTATTTAAAAATCTTTATCTGGCTCTTTATTCTGTTTATTGCCAGTAGTTTTGCTGTTTACGCCATCATGGTAAAAAACCCTGATTTAGCAACGACACTCATGAATCAAGTGTCAAAAATGTTCGAGGAGAAGGATCTCATGGGACCTGATACAACTTCCTTTGAGCTTGCACTCGGGCTATTCAAAAACAACACGCTTGCTTGTATTACGTTACTCGTCACTGGTTTCTTACCGATTTTCCTTCCAGCCATTGCCATTCTCATTATGAACGGGGCCATTATTGGAGTCATGTTTGCATTTATGAACCTTAACGGACAAGCAATCATGCCGATGTTTTTTGCTGGAATTGTACCCCATGGAATTTTTGAGATTCCGGCAATTATCCTATCCGGGGCACTCGCCTTTTACGTTTCGCTCGGAGTTTATCGGAAAATCAATAACGGGAATTACTCTTTCCGTGCCTGTACGGTAAATGTGTTTAAAACATTTATTTTTATATGTATCCCATTACTTGTCTTTGCTGCCATTATAGAAGCCTTTATTACTCCACATATACTCGGATCTTTTATTTAATCTTCAATGATGCGCTCCTTTTTATAAGGGGCGTATTTTTTCTGAAATCTTGAATAAGTCCTCGGATGTAAAGAGTTGTTCCAATGATCTCCACTCTTTGCCCAAAGAGCAGTCTTAACCTTGTTCACTTTTGAAAAATTTTTTAATCCTCTATGCACGACTATACTCACCTTTTTTGACCGACAATTTGTCTACCATCGTTTCTCCAACCATCCTAAACACAACAAAACCTTAAGTACCATTTCCTTTTTCCAAAACCAAGTTGACATCCACACTACACAACTTATCCATAAACTTGTTATAATAAAAGAATGGACATTTCGGCTCTCAAGTTCGATTTCGAGAGACCATTCTCTTTCCTATGCAAAAAGGACTCCTAATGAAAGGATTGTTGAATGTGAATAATGATTATCGCCGTTGGGTTGATTACACAGATGAACTTTTTCAAAACGAAATTCTTCAAAAAGAGGGAAAGTTTCCACCATACTTACTGAACCTGTACGGATTAATGATTATAAAAAAGCTTGGGCAAATAGACCAATTTAAAATTCCACCTGAACAGAGACATCTTTATAAAATTGTCGTCAATGTTCGGTTATTGCGAAATTTGTTAAATTGGTTTGTCACAAGTCGCTATAGTTATGAAGAAATTGAAGATACATGTGGTCAATTAGTTGAGCATGTTTGTGAAGAAATTGAGGCTTCACTACAACGGTTACCGAAGCCCCAACCTTTTTCTTATGATCCTATTTGTGAGGAGCTTTTCCTCGATGTACGCGAGTTGCTCTTTATGGAAGGAGCATTCAAACATCGAATCCATTTCGTTTACTGGTTTTTGTGGAAGGAATTATTTACAAACACGAATTTACGAAAGCAAGAACTAGCATTTGCTGAGGAAACTGCAGGAAAAGGGGCTTCAGATTCTTCCTGGCAGTTTGCTTACATGTTTCAATTATTTTTCGCCGGACGTGTAGATGAGTCATTAGCAGCATTAGAAAAGACAGGAACTGAGCATTTAAGCTATGTTCTTCCCTTATTAGACCATTATGTAGACGGGAAAAACTGGAGCAATGTGACAAAGATTGCTGAATTTCTTCTCAATCATATCAATGACTATTTTATACTAACTAGCTACTCAGAAAAATATCAGCTCACCAGTTCTTTGGACGATGCATTTTACCAATATGCAGTAGAAACAAAACGATATGACATATATGAACAAATTCTCATTGCGACGTTTCCGTTTAGTAGTCGTAATCTCTTTATGTTATATTTTGATCAAAAAGAATACGGGAAGCTAATTGACTTTATGCATCTGACAAACAGTGACTATGTTTATAGTGAAGTTTTACGGACAGTTCAAAAGGAAGAACCACAATATTTATTGCCGTATTATCACCGTAAAGCACAACAGGCAATTAATCAAAAGAACCGCCAAAGTTATAAAGAGGCGGTCCGGCATCTGAAAAAATTAAGAACAATCTATAAGAAGTTAAAACAAGAAGATGTTTGGGAACAATTTTTCCAGCAACTTTTACAAGAAACGAAACGGCTACGTGCTTTCCAAGAAGAATGTCAAAGGGGTAAGTTAATCCATGTTGAAAATGAAACAATTTGAAATCAATTGTGTTCCATCAAAGGAAGGAAACTTTTATCTGTTTGCATTAACGGATGGAGAAATTGCCCAGCTTTCTGAATGGGTCCTTCCGTTGTTTCAATGGCATAAAGCAAGTTTTTACGGAACCAAACTACAACAAATTACAATCAATCTCCAAGTTGGAGAACGCGAATTTCCAGTAGAAGGAGTTACTCTTGATCCGTTTGAAATGATTGAATTGTATGGCACGGAACCATTTAATCAGTTCGTTCACTGGACGTTTGATGAGTTTTCCGAAACACTACTTGCCATTTCACCGGTTATTTATGATGCGATAACGGAAAATCATTTTACTCCTGACTTCGATTCATGGAAACAAGGGCTTTTTCAATGGATGGTACCAGATGAAGTTTGGCAAGAATTTTTACCTGCGTTTTGGGAGACACAAGTCCCTGTTTTGTTTATGGCAGATGGTAAGGAAACTCGTAAACCAGATAATATACGGATATTTGTTAAAAGGCTTTTTCATGAAGGTGTGGAATCTTACTTAGCCCACCAACCCCATGTTCAAGAGAGATGGCTTGCTCAAAAAGCGCTTTTACAAGAAGCTTACGAAGATGGATTAGATCTTTCCTCCTTTTTCGATGCAACTCGGTTTATGCAATGGGTTGGGATTGAGGAAAGTGATGTGCCGTTTACGATGGGGCTCCATCTTGAAGAACCGAAAGAAGACGGTGACTACTGGCAATTAACAACAGTGTTACGGGATGTAAAAAAACCAGATACCGTTGTCGCCTTAAATCCTAGTAAACGGGGTCGCAAACGAATTCCGAAAAAGTGGGAACCGTATCTTGATGAGGCCGTTCGTGAGCAAAAACGGATTGCACAATTAATTCCGTGGCTCGGTAACGACTCGGAGGATGATAACAATGGCTCAACGTCTCATCTTCTATTAAAAGAAGAACTTACAGAAAATGAAGCTTGGGAGTTTTTAACAAATGCAAGTGAAAAATTACTCTTACTTGGAATCGATATTCTTTTGCCATCATGGTGGGAGGCGCTGAAAAATGCGAATATGCGATTAAAAGCACGTGTAAAATCAAGCTCGAGCGGTCCATCCTTCGTCGGCTTAAATGCCCTTCTCGATTTCGAATGGCGTGTATCGATGGCCGGTGTTGACTTGTCTGAAGCTGAATTTCGCAAAATGATGGAAGAAAATCGACGTCTCATTAATATTGGTGGACAATGGATGAAGATTGATCCTGATTTTATTAAAAAAATGCAATCGATTATGGAGAAGGCCGAAAAAGAAGGAATGCGCGTTCAAGACTTTATTGAACAGCAATTACTATACGGTGAAGATCATGAAGCGTCTGAAGTCATTGACGAGGATAATGACCAACGAATATTCTCTCGCATCCAAATCGATATGCACCCAAGATTAAAACAGTTCGTCAATTCATTAACAGATTTAACGGATATCCCTGATTATGAAGTTCCACGAGCTTTTCACGGTGAATTACGCCCGTACCAAAGAAAGGGCATGAGTTGGCTTTACTTTTTACGGCAATACGGATTTGGTGCCTGTCTTGCTGATGATATGGGACTTGGAAAAACGATTCAATTAATCGCTTATTTGTTAATGGTAAAAGAAAATAGTGAAACGACAGGACCAAGCTTAATCATTTGTCCAACATCTGTTTTAGGGAATTGGCAACGGGAGATTGAACGGTTCGCTCCAAGTTTAAATGTGTATCTTCATTATGGTTCAAACCGCTCCAAGGGGGAAAGTTTCACGGAGATGGTGACTGAGAATGGCTACGATGTCGTATTGACTACATATGGCCTTTCCCATCTCGATGCCGAGGAGCTTTCATCCGTTAAATGGGAAGCAATTATTTTAGATGAGGCACAAAACATTAAAAATGCAAGTACAAAACAATCGAGAGCGATTCGTCGATTAAAAGGTGCCCACCACATCGCCCTAACTGGAACACCAATGGAAAATCGGCTCACTGAACTGTGGTCAATTTTTGATTTTATTAATAAAGGGTATCTCGGAAGTCTTGCCCGCTTCCAACAACGTTTCGTCATTCCAATCGAACGGGAACACGATCAACAGAAGATTGACGATTTACAACGACTCATTCGTCCATTTTTATTACGACGTACGAAGAAGGATGAAGAAGTTGCTCTCAATTTGCCGGATAAAATTGAGCAAAAAGAATACTGTCCACTTACCCCTGAACAGGCGAGTCTTTACGATCAAATTGTTAAAGATACATTTGACCGGTTGGCAACACTTTCTGGATTTCAACGGAAAGGCTACGTTCTTAAATTGCTTAACATGTTGAAACAACTGTGCAATCATCCTTCATTGTATTTAAAAGAAGACCAAGTTCGTGGTGTTTCGTTAATTGAACGATCCGCTAAATTGGAAAAACTCGTTGAACTGTTTGACTCGGTAATGGATCAAGGTGAGAGTGGTTTAATCTTTACCCAGTATATCGGTATGGGGGAAATGATTCAGTCTGTTTTAGAGGACCGTTACCAGTTAAAAGTTCCGTTCCTAAATGGATCAATGAGTAAGCAACAACGTGATCAATTAATTACGAATTTCCAAAACGGAGAGTTCCCGATTTTACTATTGTCACTAAAAGCTGGCGGTACTGGATTAAATTTGACAGCTGCAAATCACGTCATCCATTACGATCGTTGGTGGAATCCGGCAGTAGAGAATCAAGCAACCGACCGCGCCTATCGAATCGGGCAAACAAAATTTGTCCATGTTCATAAATTTATTACAACTGGAACACTTGAGGAAAAAATTGACGCGATGCTTGAGAAAAAACAAGAGTTAAACGATAAAATTATTCAAAGTGACCAATGGCTCGCCGATATGAGCGATGAAGATTTATTTGAGATATTAAAACTTGATTAATTGATTGTATATGAAGCAATCATTTCCTTCGAATCGTTATGGTTTGGGATTCTTGGAAAAGTACTTCCTCCGAGATTATATAAGTGTTACGGTTTTTTGGGGGATTTCCTTCTTCGCGATTGCACAAACATTACGGTTCAGTTATGAAATTCATGGCGAATAGGCTTTGTTCGGTCTATTCGCTTATTTATATCTTTTTCTCGCAACAAAACTATCTTTCTCGCTTGAAGGATATAAAATACCACAGTTTTCAGACTATGGATGTGACGAAATTTTATCTTATCTTTTGAACAACGCACACTTCTTTGACCCTGAAAGTGACATTCGAATTCGCGAATATGAGTAACACAACGGACAGGCTTCGTATGAATGGGCTTGTTCGTTTTTTGGGTTTTTAGGTATGGCGCATGACCACTTCAATACGATTGGCCAGGAGTTGGCGTCTATTCTCTTCTAGAGGACTTTTTTCCTTTTTCACCGCATATTGGGCGTCTAGAACCTTTCTAGATGACCGTTTCAACCTTTTTCTCCGCGATTTTGGCGTCTACAACCGCTCTACGTGACCTTCGTAGCCTTTTTCCACCGCAAATTGGGCACCTACACTAGTGAAATATCCTTTTTTCCATGGTAACCCAATAAAGAATAGAGCCTCCAGCCAAACAAAAAGACTAGAGTTCGCCGAAATGAAAGAGATTTTTTTGGCTTTTATCAAGTCGAAAAACTTTTCCCAGAGAATCGCCGCAGTTCGCCGAAAAAGCTTTTTTCTTCTTTGATGCAGTTGCTAAAGCCCTTCCTTGTGTGCTTATGCGCATAGGAAGGTAAAAATTGGAAGATCTATATTTTCCTGTTAGCTAAAAAAAAACCGGTCCAAATATTAGAACCGGTTGTTTGAAGGGTCTGTTGAGAGCGTACTTTGAGGAATTGTCTGACTCTTCTTTTTGATCTTTTGTTATGTTATGATACAAATACAACTACTTTCTCTGAGCAAGGCAGCCTTATCCCCACATTGGTTTCTACATAAAACCATCAACAAGGCCTCTTTGCTCTTTTCTTCTTCATGCGACTATTATTAAATAAAAATCTTTCATCTCATCCCCTAAAATTATCGAAAAGTATAATCCCCCAATTATACTTCCTCCGACATTTCATCCTTTATCCGATAAATCATCTAACTTTCTTCAATCCTTATCATCTACTTTTGGAAATTTTCCCCGTAAGTTTTTGAAAATACCACTATCATATGACTATACTACTTATTTTCCCATAAAAAATACGACCATAGATTTTTTCTTTCTCTATTAAAAAATGAATGTAAATCTTTCTTTGTCTCCACAATTAAATTAATACAATCCTTTTTTCACTTATCCTCATAGGTAATTCAATATTTTTCCCCGATATAAAATCAATTTCTAATATAGTAATTTCCATTTTTCAATCAATATTCTCTATTTTTCTTTAATCACTGTTATTACTTGATTTTATTGAACTCTCTATTTGTACTAATCTTTCCTCCAACAATGTAATTTTTTCATTGGATTTTCCAATCATTCGAATAAGTAGTTGAACCATCTCCTCCATTCGCAACATATGTTCATAGTTTGGCTGCATGTATCCACCTCCAAAAAATGACGACATCCTCCTCCATTAATGCACATGGCCCCCAATAAAATTCACATAATACTATTTGTCAACATTCATTATTCAGTTGCAGACTTTTTACATCACCTCCTCAACGTTTGACAGAAGCTTCAAATTCATGAACATAAACTACACGAGTAAATAGCTAATCACCGACTAGACATGTACGTACCTATATAGCCTGTTTGTAACGTCTCTTCCAATTACATACTTACAACAGCTATCATACCAAGAAACCTTCCTCTAATTACTTACTCATAACAGCGAGTTCTTTTTCCTCTGTTTTCTTGCTACTAAGAAAACGTACTTGGTCTGCTATTACTTCCGTTACGTATACTTTTTTCCCTTCTCCATTCTCATAATTTCTTGTATGGATTCGTCCCAATATACCTAGAACAGAACCTTTTTGGCAATATTGCACCGTATTTTCTGCAGCACGTCTCCAAAGTGTACACTGGACGAAATCCGCTTCAATATTCCCATTACTTGACCGATAGTTACGATTGACAGCTAACGTGACATTTGTCCATGGAATCCCTTCTTGCGTTAGTTTTAATTCCGGATCTCTTGTCAATCTTCCTACCAAAGTCACCTGGTTAATCAAACTTTTCCCTCCTTTCTTCATGCTACAAACATCATAGGATAAAGCACCTATGTTGTAAAATTTCTAAAGAGTCGATTTCGTTAAATTTTACTTGGTTTTTATCGCTTATTACTGGAGATTGCTTCGACATCTGATAGGGTTCTTTAAGTTAAGGACATTTTTTAACCTTTTATCAAGTTTTTCTCGTTACTTTTTTACTCATTATTTTTACTTAGTTTTTAGTAAAATTTTATCGAAAATTCCTGATAGGATATAAATAAAAATCATGGTAAGCTAGTAGTGAAATGTAAATATTGTGAGGGAGGTCACTTTTTGAAAACTTTTAAGCTTATCTCGTTCCAATTTCTCAATAAAGCGGGGAATATTCGTCAAATTCCACTTAAAGAAGCACTAATAATTAATATGGAAAATGACCAAAACACATGGGTGATTGAGTTATTTATCGATCAAATGTATTTAAAAGAATTAGAAGTTTATTCGAGTGATGAGGAATTTCCTGTAAGCGTTGTTATTACGAAACCTGAAAATGACCCGGCTAATTTCTTTGTAAAAATCGTTAAAAAGAAAATCATTGGTGAATTTGCAAGTGTTCTATTGGAAGGAAAATTAATTCGTTCAACTGGTTATGCTGAGCAATTGTTAGAGTCGCTTATGGAAAAAGGACTGGCTGGTGAGGAACTCTTACAAACTTTTCGTGAAGAAATTAAAGATAAGAAGCGACTTCTCGGAAAAGAGGATTCACTGGAAATGCCTTGAAATCCAGTTATGATTGTATCCCGCTTTTCCCAAAAGAAATAGACAGGGGTGTTTTCGTCACATTAGCCCCTGTCGATAAGAAGAGTTGATTATTCGTCTTTGTTATCCCGATCATTCCTATCTTTCTGGTCTTCAATTATATCTTCTCTATTCGTGTTGTTCGTTCCATTTCGATTTCCATTCGTATTGTCGTTATTGACCCCATTGTTGCCGTTATTTATTGTCCCGTTGTTGTTACCATCTACTCCTCCACCATTTCCTGTATCATTACCATCAGGAACCTCATCGTTTATATTATTTCCATTGGTATCATTTGTATCTGTGTTCACTCCATTGTTATCCCCATTATTGTTTGTTCCGTTTTTATCTCGCTCGTCATTGATATCTGGTGGTGCAGGATCATTGTCATCGCTGTTCGCACACCCCATTAAAAGAAGCGATGCAAACAAAGTACTACCGATTAATTTTATTATACGTCCCATCATCCGTCTCCTTTCTTTTCGAAAATAACTGTCAACCTTACTCGAGGTCTCTTGTTAGATTGCCCAAAAGAAAAGAATAACTTGCTTGTAAAAAGGGGGAAATTTAACCAGATAAGAAAATTATTTATGGAGTGAATCGGCGATAGATACATTTTGTGAAGAAAAAGAAAACTCAGGGACGCAAAAGCCTTTAGGCGAAACGAGAGCCTAGAGTTCGCTTAATAAGAAAGAGAGTTTTTCGATTTTGATGTTGCTGCTAGAGCCTTCTTTATACGCTTATGAGCATTGGAAAGTAAAAATAATTGGAGGATTTATACTTTCCTATTAGCCAAAAAAAGACTCTGTATAAGGATGGATTTTACCATAAAACAGAGCCGAACATTCGTATTTGACCTTTATAATGTATGTAAGACAAACAAAGCGTGATATTTATCATAATTGTTATTCAAACGATTGCTTATTCTTATCTATTACTGAATTGCAAACATAATTTCTGTCTCACAGGCAACTTCTCCATTAACCGTTGCAATTCCTTTTCCTTTCCCAACAGGGCCTTTTAAACGTAAAATTTCAACCTCCAGACGCAACTGATCCCCTGGTTTCACTTGTTTTTTAAACCGGCATTTATCGATTCCAGCAAACAGCGCTAATTTCCCTTGATTTTCTTCCTTTTTAAGCATCGCCACAGCTCCGACTTGTGCTAAGGCTTCGACAATCAAGACGCCTGGCATAACCGGATAGTCAGGAAAATGTCCTTGGAAAAACGGCTCATTTACCGTTACATTTTTTATTCCAACAGCTCGCTTTTCTTCCTCTAATTCAACAATTTGATCAACCAGCAAAAATGGATAACGATGCGGAATTATTTTTTTAATTTCATTCACATCCAACATAAAACCACTCCTTCAACTTTTTTATAAGAAAAAAATGACAAAGTACCTCTCTTGATCTCTTACGGTCATTTTACACATACATATATAACGAAAACTCATGTCTCGAGCCTTTAAGCGAAACAAGAGACTAGAGTTCGCTGAAAAAGCCTTTTTTCAGCTTCGATGTAATGCTGCTAGATCCTTCCTTGTGCGCTTATACATACAGGAAAGTAGGAATTGGAGAATTTATACTTTCCTATTAGCTAAAAAAAGGCAATCACGAAGATGCCTTTTCATTTGTTTTAACAATACCGTTTCCCCGTGCGGTAGAAATTTTTACTTTGAATTCGTTCCTTCGTTAACAATCTCTGAGATGTGAGTCCAAGTTGAGATTTTAAAAACATCGGTCGGCTTTCCATCACCAATTACACTATAGCCTATCAAGGCGCCAATAAAGAAAAATATAATAATAAATACAAGAACTAAAATGATGCGAAGCCAAATTGGAATCAAACGAACTCGTAACCGTTTTTTCTTTTCTTTCGGTTGTTTTTCTACTTGATTCTGTTTATTTTCCATTTTCCCCTTCGATTTCTCTTGAACAAAGGTTTTCTGTTTCGCATTCTCCACAACGGTCCAATCCCCTCTGATTATCAATTTTCAATACGTATATGCGTACTAGCGAATTCCATTAATCAAACCTTGCATTTGGTCTGCGATTGTAATGGCTTTTGCTTGAAATTGATATGCTCTTTGCGTTTGAATTAGATCAGTCATTTCTTCACCTATGTCAACATTAGATTGTTCAAGTGCTTGTTGTTTTAATCCGATTTGACCTCGCAGTCCACCTTCTAAATTTGTCACAAGCGCTGTTTCACCATTTAATTCAGTAGGTGCGACAAGTAAATTATCCCCTACTTTTTCCATACTTTGTACTTTATTCATTTGAACGATACCAATATTAAAGGTTGCACGAGTACCTGCATCATTTGAAAATATAAGCTGTCCGTTTTGTCCGAGTTGAACATTTTTTAACGTATTATTAAAAATAATTGGGTTGTTTTGTTCATCTAACACTTGATGGCCTTCACTTGTGACAAGCGCCACTTCATTGCCATTGATCGGTGATAAATAAAAAGCACCATCTCTTGTATAATGAACTGTATTTTCATTGCCCTTTGGTGCCATCACTTTAAAATACTGGTTTGGATCTGTTAAAGCAAAGTCTAGTAGTCGGTTTGTATTAGCAAATGAGCCTTGCGTTGCGACTGTTTTAACTTGGGTGATACCTGCTCCAGTTCCAAGGCGAATCCCGTTTGGCGTTAGTCTTTCCGTTTCTTCCGCTTGATTCCGTTGATTATTATGTTGTTGATACATCAACTCTGCAAAGGATGCCTTCTGTTTTTTATAACCAGTCGTTTGCGAGTTAGCTAAGTTATTGGCAATAACATCCATCTGTTTTTGTAATTGATTCATTGTATTACTTGCCGCAAAAGAGATTCGATTCAACTAACTCACCCCACTTATACTTTTCCAATTTCATTTACTGCTTTATCCATACTTCGATCATAAGCTTGTAATACTTTTTGGTTCGCTTCAAATGTACGATACGCCGTTAATAAGTTTGTCATCGTATCTGTTGCATCCACGTTCGACCGTTCAATATATCCTTGTTTCGTTGTGAACTGAACTTGATTATTATTGTATGCAGATGGCAAGGCGCCCTCATTTGCCTCGTAAAGCCCGTTAGCCGTTTTACTTAAGGAGTTTGGGTTTTCCGCATAAGCTATTCCTAATCGCGCCACATTTTGCCCATTTTGTTGGATAAATCCGTCCTCCGTTACAATAAAGTCGTCATTAAATAATTGGATTGGCTGTCCATTCGTATCAAGGACTAGTTGACCTGTTCCAGTTGTTAAATAGCCTGCACCATCCATTGTAAAGTTTCCATTTCGAGTATATTGCGTGCCACCCGATTGACTTTGTACAGTAAAAAACACATTTCCCTGCATACCATTATTACTTAGAGGCATAGTAATATTGTTTAAAGCGATGTCTGTCGTAAGCTCTGTTTTTGTTAAGTCGCCTTGGTTGAAGTTGGGTGTAACATCTTGTATGTAAACACCTGTATTTAGCGTACCTATTTGGTTGACTGTTGGAAGGCCACCATTCCTCTTTGCAGTTGTTGGTGTATTAATTCTTGAAAGTAGCATTTCCGGAAACGCACGGGTCGATGCTTGGTCAGCTTTAAAGCCAGGCGTATTTGCATTTGCTAAATTATTCGTTAACATTTCCGCCCGTCTTTGCCCAGTCAGCATTCCTGAAGCTGCACTATAAAAACCTTTGAACATGTTCTCCACTCCTTTCACCTTAGACTAATCTATATTTCATTGATTTAATTTTCTATGTCATTCCTTCTTATTATAAACGATTTCTTACAGTTAGACATTATTATTTTTCAATAACAGTAGGGAAATGATGGTATATTTCCATGGCTTCGTTAGGTTAGATGCTGGTTTTTATCGTATTTGGAGGAATATTCCTGCACCTTTTCCCGACTGCTCTGTCTCATTTTTAGCCTAATAAGGAAACCTCGGGCGCAAGAGGCTTTAGGCGAGAGAAGGTCCTGATCCACGAGATCATGCCGCCAACGTCTTTCTTGTGCGTATAATGGAGATTATTTATATGCTAAAAAAGGAACAAGACTTGTCCTGTTCCACTAAGTTATGTTTTAGAAAATTGCGTCTTTGTTTAAAAGAGTTTCTTATATAAATTTTCTTCGGTCAATTTTATCAATATTTTCCAACATGATGCCTGTTCCATTCGCCACACAGTCCATTGGATTTTCTGCAACGAACACAGGTACCTTCAATTCTTCGGCTAATAGCGAGTCAATGCCATGAAGCAATGCCCCACCACCTGTTAAAATAACACCACGATCAATAATGTCCGCAGATAATTCAGGTGGAGTTTTTTCAAGAACACTTTTTGCAGCTTGTACAATGACTGCAACTGATTCGCGCAAAGCAGACTCAATTTCAGCTGAGTTTACCGTAATTGTTCGCGGTAAGCCAGATACTAAATCACGGCCGCGAATTTCCATTTCCTCATTACGAGCATTTGGGAAAACTGTTCCAATATTAATTTTAATATTTTCAGCAGTCCGTTCCCCGATAAGCAATTTGTATTTCTTTTTTATATATTGAAGGATTTCACTATCGAATTTATCGCCTGCCATTTTAATTGAGGAAGATGTAACAATGTCCCCCATTGATAGCACAGCAACATCCGTTGTACCGCCTCCGATATCAACAACCATATTACCGCTTGGTTGGAAGATATCCATACCTGCACCAATAGCAGCAACTTTTGGCTCCTCTTCTAAGTAAACCTTTTTACCACCACTTTTTTCAGCAGCTTCCCGAATTGCCTTTTGTTCAACACTCGTCACATTTGTCGGGCAACAAATTAGGATTCGTGGTTTTGAGAACAAGCCCTTTACATTTAGTTTATTAATGAAGTATTTCATCATTTGTTCTGTGACTGTAAAATCTGCAATCACACCATCTTTTAACGGTCGAATTGCCACAATGTTTCCAGGTGTCCGTCCAACCATTTTTCTTGCTGATTCCCCTACTGCTAATACTTTGTTTGTATTAACATCAATGGCCACAACAGCGGGCTCATTCAGTACAATTCCTTTTCCTTTGACATTAATTACGACATTCGCTGTGCCTAAATCAATTCCTATATCTCTGGCCAACATAAAAAAAGATCCTCCTTATTATCCGTTCGGAACGTTTCCTAATTGTTAATTTTAGCATAAACGAATTAAAATATGGAGTATATTTTGTCAAATTTTTTCATATTTCGTCGATTTTGTAAAAAAAGTGTTACAAACGCATTGTTTTTGTTATGGAATATGCCATTACCTTTCTATTTTTGGCTTATGGGGTCTTCTATAAATGGTTTTTTGGACTTTTAATTGATTTTCAGGTTATTGGACAGCTCTATGAAGCCGGTTTTGGACTTTTCACTCGGCTTTCAGCTTATAGAACCGCTCTATGAGTCACTTTTTGAGCTTTTTGCTTGATTTTTGGCTTATAGAACTGGTCTATGAACCCGATTTGGATCTTCTCACTCAATTTTCGGCTTATAGAACCGCTCTATGAGTCACTTTTTGAGCTTTTTACTCGGTTTGCGGCTTATAGTTCAGTAATCTCACAGTTAGATCTTATCCTATTTGTATTGCTGTTTATCACTAAAAATGAAAAGGATTGCCGACAACTCCCTCTTTTTGCGACAATCCCATGACCTCTCATTCTTTATTTCTTGATTGCGGTTTCCTTTTCTTCTGAAGAGTTCCTTTTATATTTCATCTTTGTAGCTTCTCCCCCACGTAAATGCCTTATAGATTTATGGTAGTCAAGTATTTCTTTTACTTCACTGGCTAGTTCTGGATTAATTTCTGGCAGTCTTTCGGTTAAGTCTTTGTGGACAGTACTTTTGGACACGCCAAACTCTTTCGCTATGACGCGAACCGTTTTTCTCGTCTCCACGATATATTTTCCAATCTTGATTGTCCTTTCTTTGATGTAATCGTGCACACCACTCGCCTCCTCAGTTTGGATGTGAGAAGTGTGAAATGAGACACGTGTTTGCTTCATTGAATTACTGTTTCCTCCGCATAAAGAACGGTTCGATCAAAATTTTATCCATT
Source organism: Bacillus andreraoultii (assembly GCF_001244735.1). GTDB lineage: Bacteria > Bacillota > Bacilli > Bacillales > Caldibacillaceae > Caldifermentibacillus > Caldifermentibacillus andreraoultii. Next base: position 309,670 of record NZ_LN868937.1, on the reverse strand, counting down.
TGAATCATGTTGTGGCAAAAATTTATGTAATTGTTTTAACAAAACTTTATGCGGCAGAAAGTACGATACTTTCTGAGGTTTTATTTTTCATTATGTCCTAAACACCATCTAAGCTGCTTAAATACGATTCCTCACCTCAAACACTCTCTGTTTTATTTGGAAAGTTGGGGAATTGTCATTTGTAAATCAGGATTCTCCCCTGAAATCGCACTTTGGTATAAAGATTTGTCCTTCTTTCATTTCTAATCCAAAGCGCTGGAAATATTTTTAAATTTTGTAACAGTTTATTAAGAAAAGGACTAGAATATGCACAAAAAAAGAATATGGACAAGCAAATTTTTATTTTCGGTATTTGTTTATCCTCTTAAGTCATGTTTTTTATGATAATCAACTTTATTACTATAAATAATCACTCTCCTCTAATCTGCCAAAAAGTAGTATTTTCCGACACACCCTCCACCATTTCCCGAGAAATATGTCGATATTCCTTGTATTTCCTCATACTTTATCATTTTACGTATCCTACACGGAAAGATTTATTTCCTCCAAATAAATCAAACATGTACCATAACAAATAATGTGAAACCTTGCTATTCCAATTTATAAAGAAAAACCCAGACCCTAAACTTTAGGAAACCAAAAAATTCGTTTAAAAGAAAGAGGGTACTTCGGTTTTGATGGAATGCTCGAATCCTTCCTTATGCGCTTATATACTGTCAAAAACAGATGCCATATTCACCCCACCCCTACATCTTTTAATTCCGTATTATTATCGTTTTCACTTCTTCTTCAGTTGGGCCTGTGAATTAAATAATTATTTCACTGTTTATTCGTTTGCAGCAATTCTACCTCTGAAAATAAATGTACATGATGAACTCCATAATAAAATAAAATGCCTATTTGAAAATAACCATGTTGATTGTTGCGAAGAATTGTGGGTATCTAATACAATTGGATACATTCTTTATGCCCATTATCATAAATCTTTTCGTTTTAAACATATGCTCGGAAATATTTTGCTAATTACATTGGATTTCTATATGGATAAATTCCTTCTCAAAGCGTTTTTTAATGGAACTTCAAAAATTTTATCAGCCATATTTTTCCCCTTTCTCAAGTTGATTCAATCAAATGTAATTCCTACTCTAAAAGAACTCCATTGTTTTCTAAAGTCAATTCTCTCATACTCAACTAGAAGAAGGAGTCTATTAAATCTGTTATTACTTCCTTCCAATGGTCATCATAATCAATTTTATTCACATCAAACTTACCAATCGTATTTATACCTCCTTAACCCCTTTTTCACAATGATAAGAAGAGTATAAGGAACATTGGGGATACACGATCAAACTTAACAATATTACTTTGAATTTTGATAAAAAGATTGATACCAGCCCTTCAGCATTTTCGTCGCAAAAAAAATAAGCCGTCCCAATTATTGTTTGGGACAGCCTACGATATATATTAGAAAGGGGGATTTAAACATTTGGTTTCGATACATTAGTTTTCATCTTTTGTTTCATCATCTGATTTTTCATCTTCATCGGATTGAGATTCTTTCTCTTCACCAGATTCAGCTTGACTTGAGTCTTCTTCTTTTACATCCGATTTTTTCGCTTCTTCGCCTATTTTTCCGTCAGCTGCATTATCCGATTTTTTCGCTTCTTCGCCTGCTTTTCCATTAACTGCATTATCCGATTTTTTCACTTCTGCATCCTGTAATGTTGCTAATGATTTTTTAAAGTATTCAAGTGGGTTTACTGCTACTCCATCTTTGCGAATTTCAAAATGGGTATGAATTCCTGCTTCTTCATTTAGTAAACTTCTACCAGCTTGACCAAGTTTTTGTCCTTGTTTTACTTTATCACCCGTTTTTACAGTAACTTCTTCAAGTGATTGATAAACAGTGACAATATTATCAGCATGTTCAACAGTCACCGTATTTCCAAGTAGAGCATCTTCTTTCACTGATTTGACTGTTCCACTCATAGCCGCTTGGACATCAAATGTTTTTCCATCTTTTGCTTTCAGTGCAACTCCTGTACTTGGATAAAAACTATTGCCATCACTGATAATAGCTGCTTCTTGCTCTTCTTCCTTCCCTTGTGGATCATAGAAGTAAGTAACTACCTCTATATTTTTTTCATCTGCTACTGGCCAATCAAAATCTTCCACAGGGCTGTTTACTTCAAGAGCATCTTCACCCGCTAGGTTACGGTTTGAATTTGTTTCATAACCAAACTCATCTTCTTTTGCTCCATTATTATCTCTTGCTTGGAACCATAGAAATGTAGATAATAGAATTGCACCAGCACCAATGTAAATTGCAGGAAATACCCAACGTTTTTTGAAGAAGCGTTTTAAGCCAAGTTTGCGAGAAGATTGTTTCTTTTCTTCCTCTCTCATTTTCATCACCTCATGAATCATTCTGAACAGAAAATGAGAATTATATACTTCAAAAAACATTTTTTTCATTATTTTTTGTAAAAATTTATTTTTTATGCAGATTTTTTATTTTTGGTGGGAAAAACTGGGGTAAAACTTAAATATTAGGTTAGGTGGCTATGATGAAACTAGTTCGATGGGCTTTGACAATAGCTCCATTTCTTTATATGGGACTTATTTGGCTATTATCAAGTAAACCTTCTGATGCATATATCCGCTTTAGTTTTGCGGATTCGATGATTAAAGAATCACTCCATTTAGTAGAGTTTGCCATTTTATATGTATTGCTCGTTTTATTTTTCGCCGCCCATGGGAAGTTAACGAATCGAGCAAATGTTTTTTCTGCGATTGTGGCCTGTCTATACGGGTTAACCGATGAAATCCATCAATCATTTGTTCCGTATCGTTCAGCTACCGTCATTGATCTCGTAAAGGATGTTATCGGGGTGACCGTTTGTTATATCATTATTTATCGAGGATATTTTTTACAGAAAAACTGGGTTGGTCGCTTGTTAGATAAGTTACAAATGAAGGCGAAAAAGTAAATGTAGAAGGATGTTGAGTTGTTTCAATATCCTTCTTTTTGTGGGGGATTGATTGAAGATAAAAGAAGCCTCTTTGAAGATCAAATTACGTATTTTGGAAGTTAGTACTAGTTTTGAGACCTTCATAGTGCTTATCTGTAATGTGAACTTTCAAATAATATGATTTACTTTGGAACCGTATATTCGCACTAGAAAAAACTGCTAGACGCACTTATTCGCCTAACAGTTTTTCTCAACAATCATTTTACTTCTTCGCAACGTACTTTTCTAAAAACGTACTCGCCTCTTCTATTGCAACCCCGTTATAATAATATTTTACGATGTCATTAACACTCTTTCCTTCCTTTGCCATCCCATTTGCTCCATATTGACTCATACCAATACCGTGTCCAAATCCTTTTGTTGTAATAACAACTTGACTACCATCTAGTTTCCATGAAAAGTCTGAAGATCGTAATCCGAGTTTTTCTCGAATGTCTCTTCCAGTGAATTCTTTTCCACCAACTTTCGCTTTCTCTACACGATTGCTTGCAGTTCTTGATATAATCTCACCTACTTGTTTTGAGTTAATCTTTACACCAAGCTTTTTCTCAAATTCATTCACTGGAATTTTTACTTGATCAGTAAACTTCGGAGACTCGACATCCCAAGGACTCTTTACACTTTTTAAATATGGAATTGCATCTGTCCAATAATCTTCTGCGTTCTCTGTATACCCATTACTTGTAGAAAAATAAGATGCTTCAATTGGCCTGTCATTAAAAACTAAAATTTTTCCTCTCGTTTCATATACTGCCTTTCGAATCTTATTTATATTTTTATTGTAATTTGCACCCCAAGCTTTTTTTAATTCATCTTCACTTTTATATACTTGATGGGTATTTTCTGTATCACTTATATCCGCGCCTTTTAAAATACCAACTTGTTTATCTTCCATTAAAAGTTTAACAATATATGTTCGAGCAGTTAAACTTTGCGCTTTTAATGCTTCATATTCAAAGTCAGCTGGCATTTCTGCTCCGACTACACCTACGACATAGTGCTCTAGTGGAATCGTTTCTACTTCATCTTTTTTCGTCCGGTAAACAGAAACATTAATAGGTGATGCCTCCGCTAATTTTTTTTCCAAGTTCGTTTCCGGCTCTTTCTCGGGTACGACCACCTTTGTCGATTCCTTTGAATAAGGGAGTACAAGTATACTTGGTACAATTAAAATGACTACGATAAAAAAAATGCTGAATAATATAATTGGATTAACTTTTTTCACGTCTCGAGCCTCCCATATAAAATTGTCATCCTTACCTTATATACATATGGGCATGGTCTGCAAATTATACCATTCTATTAAAAAAATTGTTTATAGAGGAGGTAGAAGAAATAGAAAGGATTTGATAGAAGGTAGTCTAGGGGAGGAGATATAAATAGATCATCCCAAAGCCCGTATATTGTGGAAAGGCTTTGGGACTTGTTTATGTGGTTTTTCTTAGGACCTTTTATTATCGTTTAATTTTCTTGCTTCTTCTGGACTAGACATTTTTGTTGCACCAGGGTATTTTAACGATTGATCACGGTCAGACTCAACCCGGCCACTTGCTCGAAGTTTTCCTTCTTGACGGTCTTTACCCATTTAAAGCACCTCCTACCAATAAGTTGGGTAGTTTTCTTTAGATTATGCATGGATTATAGAAAAAACTTCGATCGTATTGGTGCAATCTTGAGGTAAACTTCAACAGTAAAAAAGTAAAAAGGCTGGTGTTTTCATCAAAACCCAACCTTTTACCTAATTACTGCATATTTGCAGCGATTTGTATTATATTTTCTCCATGATGGTTTTCGTCTATACCATCGTTGACTCGTTCTATATCAGCACCAAGTGCGGCGAGTTTGCCATGGAAGTTCACATATCCTCGATCTATATGTTTTAGCTCTGTTACGCGTGTAATGCCATCTGCAGCTAGACCAGCGATAATTAGTGCTGCACCTGCGCGTAAATCTGTTGACGCTACTTCTGCGCCTTGTAAATGAGATGGACCATTAATAATAACCGATCTGCCTTCAATTTTAATATTTGCATTCATACGTCGAAACTCTTCTACGTGCATGAAGCGATTTTCAAACACCGTTTCCGTAATCATGCTTGTTCCTTCCGATTTCAGTAATAAGGCCATTACTTGTGCTTGCATATCGGTTGGAAAACCAGGGTACGGCATTGTTTTAATATCGACAGCTTTCAATTTCTCTGGAGCAATGACACGAATTCCTTCAGCTTCTTCAGCAAATTCTACGCCCATTTCCTCCAGTTTCGCAATTAATGAAGATAAATGTTCAGGGACGGCACCTTTTACATACACATTGCCTCCTGTAATTGCCGCTGCTGTAATAAACGTTCCAGCTTCAATCCGATCAGGTATGATGGTATGTTCAGCACCGTATAAAGTGTCCACACCTTCAATTCGTATCGTTTCTGTACCAGCACCTTTTACGATTGCACCCATACTTGTTAAGTAATTCGCTAAATCAACAATTTCAGGTTCTTTCGCACAGTTTTCAAGAATTGTTGTCCCTTCTGCAAGTGCGGCTGCCATCATAATATTTTCTGTTGCACCAACACTAGGGATATCAAAATAAATTTTTGCTCCCTTTAATTTACCTTCAACTTTTGCATCGATAAAACCGTTACCGACTTTAACGACAGCGCCCATCGCTTCAAAACCTTTTAAGTGTTGATCAATTGGGCGAGTTCCAATTGCACAGCCTCCTGGTAAAGCTACACGAGCTCGACCTAGTCTGGCTAATAACGGTCCCATAACTAATACAGAGGCTCTCATTTTACGAACGTATTCAAACGGAGCTTCCGCGGTTAGCTCATTTGAAGCGTCTATTTGAACGGTATTGTTTTCAAAGTTAACTTTCGCATTCAAATAGCGTAAAACCTCATTAATTGTATAAACATCCGAGAGGCAAGGAACATCCCGAATGATACTTTTCCCATGACTTGCGAGTAATGATGCGGCGATTACTGGTAAAACGGCATTTTTCGCTCCTTCAACTTTTACCGTGCCGTTTAAAGTCTTTCCGCCGCGGACGATGATTTTATCCAAATGTATTCCCCTCCGCGTCCAATATCTGTAATATTAATATTCAATTGTTAAGATTGGTGTTCCTATGACAAAAGTTGTTTTGTTATCATTTCCGGTGTTTCTTAAGGAAATTTGCAGATTAAAGGACCCATTTTTCGTTGGAATTTTCTCTTTAAACTGTGGACTGTTTACTGTCAAAGAAACAAAATCATTTTCCACTAAATTTTCAACTATTTTTCCGTTAAATTCTGATTGCAATTCAATTGATTTTTCCAGCAAAGCCTTATCAATCATACCATCGAATTCTCCCTTTATACAAGAAAAAAAAGATGGAGTTTTATGAAAAACGTCTGGTAAAATTGTCCTATTACGTTCATCAATCATTTCCTGAACGTGTTCATTCCAATTTTCACCTTTTCGTTCATAAAGGATGAATCCTTGAAACTGATTTCCCTTTTTTTCAGATATTAATTGGACCGTTTCAACATAAGGATTCTCTTCATTTGAGGATGTCCCAATGATCGTCACACGCTCTTGATTTAGTTGTTCCGACCAATTTAGATGAGGGAAACTTTTCCTCCAGTTTTTAACAGTGTTATCCATGTCTGCTTTAGAAAATATGAACTCTTCCCTAGCTAAAATCGACCATTCCTCAATTGAACCATTATGTTTACTGATTACATCCACTATTTTATTCAAATCTGAATAATTTGCCACAACGGATTCTTTACTAGAAAAAATAAGAATAAAAATAAAAAATGCCGTACATACTGTCATTTGTATGAAAAACTTTTTACTCATGTTCCTCTCCCCTTTACTACCATTGTTGGTTAAAAAAGAGGAAGTCATACATGGTAAAAGTCGTCACAATTTGACACAAATCGGTGTACTTGTCCTACTAATTCCAAATAAATGGGAGCTGTTGTGACCACATAATATAATCGAGGAAAAAATTGGCAACGATAGAACCTAGTGCAATCGCTAATAATAAAAATAATAGACGACCTTGCGTTACTCTATTTTTCCTTATAAATTTTTCGAAGTTTAATGCTTGCAGTGCCCACCATGCTAGAGCGATAAAAGCTAGATGTGTACACATACTAAAAATACTAAAAACCCCGACATTTGATAGCATGGTCTTAACTCCTTTTTGTTTTTATTTGGCTAGTACATACAAACACTATTGTATCATAGGTACATCGTTTTTAACTTACTAATTTAATTACAAATAGGGAAATATTTTATGAAATATTTCATTTCGGTAAATTTCATTACAAGTTTCATAGATTTTAGCTTTTATATTACTAGTTTTGTCCACAAGAGGTTATCCACAGTTTATCCATTTACCGACAACATCCGCCATGATTAGTTTTTATTTGTCATGTTTCTTATTTTTATAAAGACTTTATCTACAAAGTTATTCAACATATCCACATTTTAAATTAAATTTATCCACTGCACAAGTATATTTATCCACATTATTCACTTAATTATCCACATTTCTACTACTAGTTTTTGCTTTTGAAACATGAAAAGGGATTCCGGAAATCAAAAATACGACTTTCTAAGACGGCCTCTTCCTACTAGCTAAAAAATCCCCTTAGCATGGAGCTAAGAGGATTCTTATAAAATGACTTTTTTATTTATGTTGTGCGATTTGGATCCGATTGAGCGCACGTCGTAATGCTAGTTCTGCTCTTCTAAAATCGGTATCTGATTGCTTTTGTTGACGCATCCGTTCTTCAGCACGTTGTTTAGCACGGATTGCACGTTCCAAGTCAATTTCCTCGGCGGTTTCCGCAGCTTGAGCAAGGATGGTTACTTTATCAGGGCGAACTTCTAAAAATCCTCCGCTAACAGCAACTAATTCACTCGTATCGCCTTTTTTTAGACGAACGGCTCCAATTGCTAATGGAGCGACCATTGGTACGTGGCCAGGAAGTATCCCTAGTTCACCACTTAGTGCCTTTGTACTGACCATTTCTACGTCAGAATCATAAACTGGACCATCAGGAGTTACAATACTTACAGCTACAGTTTTCATTTTTTATCCTCCTTGCATCCAAGTTAAACTTCTACGCCCATTGATTTTGCCTTTTCTACAGCATCTTCAATCGTACCTACAAGGCGGAATGCTTCTTCAGGAAGATGATCCCATTTACCTTCTAAAATTTCTTTAAAGCCACGAACTGTTTCTTTTACAGGTACATATGATCCTGGTTGACCTGTAAACTGTTCAGCAACGTGGAAGTTTTGTGATAAGAAGAATTGAATCCGGCGAGCACGAGCAACAACTAGCTTGTCTTCATCAGATAATTCATCCATACCTAAGATAGCAATAATATCTTGTAATTCACGGTAACGTTGTAATGTTTGTTGAACTTGACGCGCTACTGCGTAATGTTCTTCTCCAACAATATCAGGTGACAATGCACGTGAAGTTGAAGCTAAAGGATCCACCGCTGGATAAATACCCATTTCAGATAATTTACGTTCTAAGTTTGTCGTTGCATCTAAGTGAGCGAAAGTTGTTGCCGGAGCCGGGTCTGTATAGTCATCGGCTGGAACATAAATCGCTTGGATCGATGTTACAGAACCTTTATTCGTTGAAGTAATCCGTTCTTGTAGTTGTCCCATTTCCGTAGCAAGTGTTGGTTGGTAACCAACAGCTGATGGCATACGACCAAGTAAGGCCGATACTTCAGAACCTGCTTGCGTGAAACGAAAAATGTTATCAATAAAGAATAGAACGTCTTGTCCTTCTTCATCACGGAAGTATTCTGCCATTGTAAGCCCTGTTAACGCAACACGCATACGCGCACCAGGTGGTTCGTTCATTTGTCCGAATACCATGGCAGTTTTCTTAATAACACCGGAATCTTTCATTTCATAGTAAAGGTCGTTCCCTTCACGTGTCCGTTCACCAACACCGGCGAAAACTGAAATACCACCGTGTTCTTGTGCGATATTGTTAATTAATTCTTGAATTAAGACGGTTTTACCAACACCGGCACCACCAAATAGACCAATCTTACCACCTTTAATATAAGGAGCTAGTAAGTCTACTACTTTAATCCCAGTTTCAAGAATTTGTACTTCAGTAGATAATTCTTCAAACTTTGGAGCAGGACGATGAATCGGGTCTTTACGAACATCTTTTGGTAGTTCACCATCTAAATCGATTGATTCACCTAAAATGTTAAATACCCGTCCTAATGTTACGTCACCAACTGGAACAGAGATTGGTCCTCCTGTATCGATGACTTCCATTCCACGAACTAAACCATCCGTAGATGCCATTGCGATTGTACGAACCGCGTCATCACCTAAATGAAGGGCAACTTCTAAAGTTAAATCAATATCAACATCTGCATCGCTTTGAGCCTTTTGTTGAACTTTTAATGCATTGTATATTTTTGGTAATTGGCCATTTTCGAATTTTACGTCGACAACTGGACCCATTACTTGAAGGATGCTCCCTTTATTCATCTTTTTCCCTCCTGACTGAATTACTTTTGTCCGTCCACAAATAACAAAGCTACATGCGTTTCTTATTCTAACGCAGCTGCACCGCCAACAATTTCAGTAATTTCTTGTGTAATTTGTGCTTGACGAGCTCGGTTATAGCTAATTGTTAACGTATTAATTAATTCCATTGCATTATCTGTTGCATTCTTCATTGCCGTCATACTTGATGCATGTTCACTCGCTTTACTTTCTAGCAACGCACCGAAAATAAGACTTTCTGCATATTGAGGTAGTAGGACACCTAATATTTCTTCAACGTCTGGCTCAAACTCATAGGACATTGGTTTCGTAGAAGGTGCAATATCAGATAATGGTAGTACTTTTTTCAATATAACATCATGTTGAATAACGGAAACATAATGGGTATATACAATATACAATTCATCGTATGTACCATCAGAGAACATATCAACCGTATTTCTTGTTATATTTTGTACCTCGTTAAAAGTTGGATGGTCATGTAACCCTGTGATTTCTAATAGGATATTATCTCCTTGTTTTTTAAAGAAATCTCGACCAACACGGCCAATTGAGATAATGCCATATTCATTTTTTGATTTATGACGTTCTTTTATAAATGTATTTACTTTACGGATTACGTTACTATTATAAGCTCCAACAAGACCACGATCCCCAGTAATGACAATATACGCCGATTTTTTTACTGGACGATGAACAAGCATTGGATGTGAAGCATCTGTTGTACCATGGGCAATACTTGCAACAACATCTTGAATCTTTTCCATATAAGGAACAAATGATTTCGCACTCATTTCTGCGCGACTTAATTTCGAAGTAGAAACCATTTGCATCGCTTTTGTAATCTGGCTTGTTTTTTTCGTTGAATTAATCCGCCCTTTAATCTCTCTTAAACTGGCCACTCGTACTCACCACCTTGTTTCATAAAATTCAACTAGTAAATTTATTTATATATAGTGGAGATTGTTCACTCCCTATAAGAAATTCTTATTTAGATTCCGATACGGCAAAAGTCTTTTTAAAATCATTTATCGTTTTCGCCATTTCTTCATCAGCTGGGAGCTCACGAGTAGATTTAATATGTTCAACAGCAGCCGGTTTATTTTGGTCAATCCAGCTGTATAATTCATTTTCAAAGCGACGAATATCTTCAACAGGAATATCGTCTAAAAATCCACGTGTTAACGCATAAAGAATCATAACTTGTTTTTCTACAGCGATTGGTTTATTCAAATCTTGTTTCAATACTTCAACTGTACGAACACCACGGGCAAGTTTTGCTTGTGTTGCTTTATCTAAATCAGAGCCAAATTGTGCGAATGCCTCTAGTTCACGGAAAGAAGCTAAGTCAAGACGAAGTGTACCAGCAACTTTTTTCATCGCTTTAATTTGCGCTGACCCACCAACACGGGATACAGATAAACCAGCGTTAATCGCAGGTCGTACACCCGAGAAGAATAGGTCTGATTGTAAGAATATTTGTCCATCAGTAATAGATATAACGTTCGTTGGAATATAAGCAGAAATGTCACCTGCTTGTGTTTCAACAAACGGTAACGCAGTTAGTGATCCTGCACCTTTTGCATCACTTAATTTTGCTGCACGTTCAAGTAAACGGGAATGTAGATAGAAAACGTCACCTGGGTATGCTTCACGACCTGGTGGGCGTTTTAACAATAGGGAAAGTTCCCGATATGCTGCAGCTTGTTTTGAAAGGTCATCATATACGACAAGGACATGTTTGCCATTAAACATAAATTCTTCGCCCATTGTTACCCCTGCATATGGAGCAAGATATAATAATGGCGCAGGTTGCGATGCTGATGCTGTAACAACAATTGTATAATCTAGGGCGCCAAATTTACGAAACGTTTCAACTGTATTACGTACCGTTGACTCTTTTTGTCCAATGGCAACATAGATACATACCATGTTTTCTTCTTTTTGGTTAAGAATTGTATCGATAGCTAAACTTGTTTTACCAGTTTGGCGGTCACCGATAACTAATTCCCGTTGACCACGACCGATTGGAACAAGCGCATCAATCGCTTTGATCCCTGTTTGAAGTGGTTCATGTACAGATTTCCGGTCCATAACACCAGGTGCTGGACTTTCAATTGGACGAGTTTTTGTTGTTTGAATTGGTCCTAAGCCATCAACAGGTTGACCTAATGGGTTTACGACACGACCAATTAGTTCTTCTCCAACTGGAACTTCCATAATTCTTCCTGTACGACGAACTTCAGCACCCTCACGAATATCAGTGAAAGGTCCTAAGATAATTACACCAACATTATTTTGTTCTAGGTTTTGGGCCATACCCATAACACCATTCTCGAACTCTAAGAGCTCACCGCTCATTGCATTATCTAAACCGTGAACACGTGCGATCCCGTCACCAACTTCAATAACCGTACCGACATCGGTCACTTTCATATCAGCTTCATAGTTTTCTATTTGCTGTCTAAGCAGTGCACTGATTTCCTCAGCTTTAATGCTCATTCATTTCACCCCTTATTACGATTTATCCTAATAGTTCGCGTTTGAGGCCGTTTAGTTTACCACGCAAACTTCCGTCAAAGATGCGATTTCCAATTTGTATTTTTAATCCACCGAGTAAATCACTATTTACGACATTCTCGATTTCTAGTGCTGTTTTATTCATTTTCTTTGCAAAAACACTAGAGATTGCCGCTCTCTCTTCTTCTGTAAGCGTGCGAACTGATTCAATCTTAGCCGTTGCAATTCCTTTAAGGTCATACGACATTGCAATAAATGCATCAATTGTAGGAATAATTGAATCAGCACGATGCCTGTCTGTGAGAAGAAGAAGTGTATTTAATACATAAGGAGAAAAGTTATTAAATGCTTTTCTTAATGATGCATGTTTTTCTTCCTTTTTAACTCGTGGTGACTTTAAAAAGGTAATGATTTCGTTATTTGTACGGAGAATTTCCTTCACGATTTGTAATTCGCTCTGAATTCTCTCAACTTCATTTTTTTCTTTTGCCAACTGGAAAAGAGCATCTGCATATTTAGTTGCTACAACTGAAATACTCATTACTCTTCTCCTGCCTTTTTAATAGAATCTTGAATCAATGATGCATGATCCTGTTCACTTAATTCTTTCTCAATCACTTTAGAAGCAATTAATACGGATAGAGAAGCAACTTGTTCTTTTAAAGCTGTAACAGCATTTTCCTTTTCTTGTTGAATCTCTAAGCGTGCAGTTTCTCTTAATCTTTCAGCTTCAGCCCGTGCAGCAGAGATAATTTCCTCTTTTTGTGCATCTCCTTGCTTTTTCGCACTTTCAATAAAAGCTTGAGATTCTTTTCGAGCTGTTTTCAGCATTTCTTGTTGTTGTTGTAATAATTCGTTTGCTTCTTTTCTTGCCGATTCTGCTTTATCGATTTCACTTGAAATATGATCTTCACGGTCTTTCATTACTTTCATTAATGGAGCCCATGCATATTTTTTCAATAGCCACATTAAAACTAAAAATGCTAATAATTGATACGCTGAATCAAGTACTGTAAAGTTTGATGCGGCACCTAATACAAAACCATCTGTTAACACGCTACCATTCACTCCCTTCAAGAAGCACCATATAAGACTTGTATACATTTATATGTTTCATCAAATTACCATGTTAGTTACATAAAGGAATGGCGAAGGTTCTAATGAATGATCTCCGCCATTTACTGTTATAACAATTCGTTTCATTACGCAAATAATGCGATAAACGCGATAACAACACCCATGATAGGAATCGCCTCAACAAGACCGATACCGATAAACATTGTTGTACGGAGTAAACCAGCTGATTCAGGTTGACGAGCCATCCCTTCTACTGTTTTAGAAACAATCAAACCATTACCAATACCAGCACCTAATGCTGCTAAACCAATTGCGATTGCTGCTGCTAATGCACCCATTCTAAAAGTCCTCCTTTAATTTATAAAAAATATGTAATTAATTTTCTTTGTTCATGTGAAATGAACTTTATATTAATGGTCTGTGCTAACCTTATGGGCCATATAGACCATTGTCAACATAGTAAAGATAAACGCTTGGATACTACCGACAAAGATACTAAATCCTTGCCATACCATCATTAATGGAAAGGCAAAAATCCCTCCAATTATACCACTTGTTCCTAAAGATACAAGTAAAGCTAAAAGAGTTTCACCGGCATAAATATTACCATAAAGCCGAAGACCTAATGTCAACGTATTTGCAAACTCTTCAATTATATTAATCGGGGCCAAAAATTTCATAGGCTGACCATACCCACGGATATAACCCGAGGCACCTTTAAGCTTCACTCCATAGTAATGAGTCAACCCAATGACCATGACGGAAAGTGTCATCGTAATGAGTGGATCAGCTGTTGGCGATTTCCACCATAATTCATGACCGATAACGACTGCAAAAGGTAAACCTACCATGTTAGAAACAAAGACATACATAATTAATGTTAGGGCTAAAAGGTGAAATCTAGCACCATTCTTCCAATCTAAGTTACTTTGAATAATACCTTTTACAAAGTCCATGACCCATTCGATAAAGTTTTGGGCACCTGTAGGTCTCATTGCTAAGCGTCGTGTACATAGTACAGCGATTAAGAAAACAATTAATGAAGATACTGTAATCATCAAAATATTTGACGGGTTATAAGATAAGCCAAATATTTCCCTAATTGGTGCTTCATGTCCCACTTTACTCACCTCTCTTCCTTTTTCCTTTTTTGATAAACAAAACAAAAGAATCTAGGGCCATAACAATATATGCTGTTAATAACCCGATTAAAGTAGATAATATATCAATATAATTGGGAAATTTAATAGCAATTAGTATTGCAAATATCGCATAGGCAAATCTTGAAAAGGAACCGATGGAATACATTGCTTTTCCTTCTAACACCACTTCACTAAGTCGTGTTGTCTTCCTATATAGCAACCATAGATTAATAAAGCTGATTGCAGTTCCTAAAATTAATCCTAAGAAAATTTGTTTATATGATGTAATCCCCCAACCGATAAGTAAAGCAGCTAAGAGATTGTACATATATACTCGATAACGGTTATATAAAAATTGGATGTCAGGCATAAGGTTACTTTCTCCTAACGAAAATCGGACTATCCTTTTAGTATACTCTATATTATACCTTAATCATAGAGCACCTTTCTAATAATTTCTAGGCTGTTTTCGTAAAGATTGTTGTTATTCTCTAAGGCGAACACTCATCCTTAAGGCACGTCCTTGCTTTAACCACAATAAATTTCTCCTAAAAAATGCGAGACCCTTTGAGAAAACAGACAATTTCTGTGGTCTATTCAATTTTTCCATCACTGTATTAGTGAAGCTTTAAACATTGGTTACATATTATAGTGAAGAAACTATTCGAAAGTATACTACTACTTCTAATCCGATAATTAGTTATACGATAAATATTAGAATTTGAAAAGAGGCATAAAAGTAATTATACAATAGAAATATATATGATTTGTGAATTTTTCACTAAAGTTTATTGACTAATATCAAATACATTTTACTCAAAATTGCCATAAAAAAACATACACTTACCACTTCCATGATTTCTACGAGTGGATTGTGGTTTAAACTGTATCGTTTTTCGATTATATTCGTTAGGGGAAAAGAGCTGAATCCCTATTATGGCACAACTTGAAAACCCTACCATCATACACTTAATAAGACTACCGTAGGAAAGTTTCTATGTCAATTTATATACTTAGGAAAAATTCAACTCTTTTCAAAGAATTAATCTTCATTCACAAATTTGTAACAATTAGCGATGAAGTGAATAAATGATGAAATTATCTGTTACTGAATTTCTATTATTTGTTCAATATAATCTTCTTTTTCTGCCTTTTTTGCAAACGCTATCGCAATATAGGTCCCTTTTGGAATCGCATCCGATTTATTCATTGTTCTCGAAATTAATCCTCTTCTAACATTTTCCTCCCAATCTAAATAGTCAATAAATCGATATGTGTCTGGGTCAAACAATGCAATACCAAACTCTTCCGCACCACCTGGTAAATAAACTTCATATTGAAAGAGATCCTCATGATTCGCATCTTCTACGGAAAAGGCCATAATTCGCGGATAATCTGGTTCTGTCGTTACATATAAATAGGGAACATGAATCGTATCCGAACCAGCAAACATTGTTAAATACCCATTAAAAATTTCATTTACTTTATGCTCATTTTTAACTTCCAGCCCAATTGTTAACTGTCGCTTCTCGTTCGGTTGTAACATGAATCGTGTTGGTAAATGCCATCCTATTTCATCAGAACGTTCTGGAACTTGAAATGTGATACGAATTGGTTGATCACTAACATTCTCTATCGTTATCCTTATTTTATTTTCTTCAAAGTTCGTACCTTCTACTTTCCCAAAAATGAGTGCTCCAGGATCAATGATTACCTTTGTTTTAATTGCTTTATCAATACGAATACGCCCAGCTCCTTGCTCAAATGTATCATAGTAATCTTCGCTGTTTCTCTTTAATGGTATACTCGTATTCATGAATATGGCCTTCATTTGTTCTGGTGTCAAATGGGGATTTGCTTGTTTTAAAATGGCACTAGCACCAGCAACATGTGGGGAGGCCATACTTGTCCCTTGTAGTGGCATATAGCCTCCTGGGACTGTGCTTACAATTGCCACACCTGGTGCAACTACATCTGGCTTGATTTCCCAATTAAATGTAACTGGGCCACGTGAACTAAAATCAGCTAGTGTATCTTGCTCTTCTTTCAAAGTAATCTTCGCTGGCATCGGGCGCTCTCTCATAAGTTTTAATAACTGTTCTCCATCTTTCTTTGAGATAAACGCAACTGGGATTTCAATTTCACCTTCTAGTTGTCCTAAAACATCTCCTTTCTCATTATTATAAATAATCACTGCTTTAGCCCCATGTTTCTCGGCATTTTTCACTTTCTCAGTAAATGTTAGTTTTCCTCTTTTTATAACAGCCATTTTTCCTACTGCATCTTTATTTTGAAAATCTCCTACCCTTCCTAGTCCCCCATCTACTAACATATAAGAGCGGTCTATATTCCATTGTTTTGACCCTGAAAATGGGGTTAGGCGAAATTGCTTTTGAAAATAATCTAAATACGGTACTTTTATATTTGGGGTACTTGCTCCAACTGAGATTGCTTTATGTGATGTCCCTGGTGTACCAACAGTCCATAAATCTGGTCCTGAATTTCCATTGGAGGTGACCGCGACAATTCCATGTTCAACGGCTTTATCAAGAGCAAGACTTGTCGGTAAATCAGGACCATTAATACTTGTTCCGAGTGATAAATTTAACACGTCCACTCCATCCTTAATTGCTTGTTCAATCGCAGCGATAATCATTTCCGTTGTTCCAAAGCCACCTGGACCAAGCGCTCGATAAGCATAAATTTTTGCCTCGCAAGCAACACCTTTCATTTTTCCATTAGCTGCTATCACACCTGCTACATGTGTTCCATGAAAAGTATCATTTGGCCCCATATTAACTGTTTCCATCGGGTCAGAATCATTATCGACAAAGTCATACCCTTTTACATATGATTTTCTTAAGTCTGGATGAGTATAGTCAATACCGGTATCAATTACACCAACTTTTATTCCTTTACCTGTTAGTGGTCGGCCATTTTTATCGTTAAGACGGCGGATTTCCTTTGTTCCAATTAAATCAATATTATTATGCTCTTGAATGAGTACATTTGGATACGAAGATACTTGGAGTTGGTACGTATAAGAAGGATATATTTGTTGAGTTAATCCGAGTTCAGCGATTTTGTCTAGTTCATGTTTTGGCCCGGTTACTGAAAATCCATGAAATATATGTTGAAATGTATAGCGAAGTTTTAAATTTGGGTATGGCTTGAGGAGTTTTTCTATCTCACTTGTTGTTAAGTGTTCTTTTAATTGCACAATTGCAGTCTTTTGTTCATGTTTATTTTCTGGGAGGGGAGGCCTTTGGAGTTTCTCATGATGTGCAGATGAGATTGTTGGCCCAATTACGATTAGTAGGATACATACGATGACTCGTCTTATTAATTTATTCATCTCTCTTCTCCTCCCTTAAAAAACGTTATTTTCTTATTATGGCAAAATAAAGGAGAATTATGAACGCCAACAGAATTTGGATATTGGATGATATTTCCTAAATGAAGTAGGCAACCATTGAACATACTATCGTAAAAAATGATAAAAGCCCCTTCAACATAAAAGGAGCTACAATTGATAGTCATCTGGTCGTATATTTATTTGCTTAAAATAAAATCGGATTGCTTCAATAATTCGTTCAGACGCATGACCATCCCCATACGGATTCACTGCTTTTGCCATCGCATCATACGCATCACGATTTACAAGTAATTCATTTGCAAGTTGGTATATCTTATCTTCATCGGTCCCGGCTAGCTTTAATGTTCCTGCCTCAATACCTTCAGGCCGTTCTGTTGTATCTCGTAATACAAGAACGGGCACTCCTAAAGATGGAGCTTCCTCTTGCACCCCACCAGAGTCTGTTAAAATTACATGCGCTCTTGCAGCCATATTGTGGAAATCAATCACATTCAGTGGCTCGATTAAATGAATGCGTTCATGGTCACCTAATATCTCATTTGCTAAATCGCGAACGACAGGATTTAAATGGACTGGATAGACTACTTGGATATCTTTATGCTGTTCAACTAACCGCATGATTGCGTGAAACATATGACGCATAGGCTCACCTAGATTTTCCCGTCGATGTGCTGTTAATAAAATATAACGGTTACCATTTAATTTATCTAACACCGGATGATAAAAATCCTTTTTCACGGTCGTTTTTAATGCGTCAATCGCCGTGTTACCTGTAATAAAAATATGTTCTTTCGGTTTATTTTCTTTATATAAATGATTAGCAGCCATTTCTGTTGGTGCAAAATGTAAATCCGCAACTACTCCAGTTAATTGGCGGTTCACTTCTTCTGGAAATGGCGAATATTTATTCCAAGTACGTAAGCCGGCTTCCACATGGCCAACAGGAATCTGATTGTAAAAGGCAGCGAGACTTGCAACAAAAGTTGTCGTTGTGTCCCCATGAACAAGGACAATATCCGGATGTACTTCCTTCATAACTTTATCTAAACCAGCTAATCCTTTCACCGTTAAATCTATTAGCGTTTGTCTATCCGCCATCATATTCAAATCATAATCAGGTGTAACATGAAAGGTTTCCAATACTTGATCGAGCATTTGCCGATGTTGGGCTGTTACGGTTACAATCGTTTCAAATTGTTGGGGTCGTTTTTTTAGTTCCAATACAAGCGGTGCCATTTTTATTGCTTCTGGTCTTGTACCGAAAATCAACATGACTTTTATTCGTTGCATGAAGAGCTTCCTCCAATTTTAAAAAAAGCTGGAATAAGGAGTCCTTTCTTCCAGCTCATACTCGTTTTTATACATAAATAACTTTGTTTATTTTGTACCAAATAGACGGTCTCCTGCATCACCTAATCCAGGGACGATATAACTTTTTTCATTTAATTTTTCATCTAATCCGGCAATGTAAATATCTACATCTGGATGTGCTTCTTCTAATGCATGTAATCCTTCTGGGGCAGCAATCAGGCACATAAAAATAATATGTTTTGCACCACGTTTTTTCAAACTATGAATGGCTTCAATCGCAGAACCACCTGTTGCGAGCATCGGATCAACAACGATAAAATCCCGTTCTTCAATATCTGAAGGAAATTTCACATAATATTCCACCGGTTTTAATGTCTCTGGATCACGATATAACCCAATATGACCAACTTTTGCGGCGGGAATAAGCTTTAAGATTCCATCAACCATTCCCATACCCGCACGTAAAATAGGAACAACGCCAATTTTCTTACCTGATAATACTTTTGATTTTGTTTTTGCCACTGGAGTTTCAATTTCAATTTCGTCTAACGGTAGGTCACGAGTTGCTTCAAAAGCCATCAATGTAGCAATTTCATCTACTAATTCACGAAATTCCTTCGTACCCGTTTCTTTTTTTCTTATGTATGTAAGTTTATGCTGAATTAAAGGATGATCAAATACGTATACTTTTCCCATCAATGAACGCCTCACTTTCAATTAGTCAGTTAATTTTGGTGCTTTTACAACAAAATCTCTAATATATTACATGAAACTACAAAATTCTACAATAACCTTTATTATTTTACCATAAGTTTTTATTAACTGTCTTGTATAGAATTACACATTATCAAGAGATATAAATATATTTACGTTTAGTTTCCCCAAAATAATAGCCCCCATTACGGAGGCATCTCGAAATTTTTTCCAATATAAAATGCGACTTTACATGCATCCCTCACTTATAGATGTAAGGGGCATCTTCTGAATAAGGTTAACCAATGTTTTTTAACACAGATTTTCTCATCTGACTCTTTCTTCCATTAAAAATGTCATAGTCAATCGCATCTTCACTTTTCGCAACGATAAGAGCACTTAATGTATCAGAATCAACATTTAATATCGTTCGTAGCATTCCAACAAACCATTCTACTCCAGCAAATAAGGCTATACTTTCTAGCGGTAAGCCCATTTGTGGAATGACAATGGATAAGGAAACGAGCCCTGCACCAGGAACAACTGCGTTCGCCAATGATGCTAATGTCGCGAGTATAGCAATGTTCACATAATCCCCGATTGAATAAGAGTAACCAAATATTTGTGCTATCGTAATAATTGTCATTGCCATATGCATAGCCGAACCATTGCTATTCAGTGACATCCCAAGTGGGAGAACTAATTTAGCTACTCTTTCATGAATTCCAAGCTTTTCTTGAGAATCTCTTAATGCAACGGGTAATGTAATTGCAGATGATGTTGTCGTTAATGCCATAACTGACATTTCTGTTAAATTTCTCGTTAATTGAATGATTGACACTCGGCAATATAGAGATACGATGATAAACCATGCTAATAAGAAGAGGAATGTTGCTAATGCATAAACACCTAAATATTTTAGTAAAGGTAATAAGACTTGGGCACCTGTTTTTCCAATTGTGGAAGATAAAATAAAAAATATCCCAATTGGTGCAGTTTTCATGATTAACCCAATCATTCGTAAAATAACTTGATTAAATTGCTCTGTTACTTGCAAGATTTGGTTCTTCGGATTTTCTATTCTAACAAAACTAACAGCAAGCCCGAATAAAACAGCAAAGGTAATCACTTGGACAATGGATGCTTCTGCCATTGAACTAAAAATATTTTGAGGAAAGAAGTTTAATATGGTTTCCTTTAAAGAGCTATGTGGAGCTTCAGGGAGATTGCCCCCGGTAATTTTTGTTGAATCAATCCCGGAACCTGGTTGAAATAAAAATCCCATGAATACACCAAATGCTGCTGCAAGAAAGGAAGATAGCATGAAGACAGAAATCGTTTTTAATCCTAATTTTCCAAGTTGTTTCGGATTCAAATTTCCAACAGCTTCGATTACTTGGCCCATAACTAAAATGACGATTGCCATTTGAATTAAACGAAGGAAAATATTGCCAACAACATCTACAGCTGTCATGCGTTCCCCTAATACTAAGCCGAAAAATATGCCTAATACTGTAGCGATAATGATTTGAGTGGTCATGTTCATTTTTATTTTTTTACCCATCTTACCCTCTCCTAGCCCCTGCTGGAAATTTCGTGAATTTTTATCACTCCATACGTGCATTTATACCGCTTGTACAATGCAATCGTAAATGCCTTGGCGTACTTCACCCGTTTCGTTACGAGCTTCTAGTGTTTTAAATAATGTTGGATAGGAACTGAAATGGTTCATTCCAGTTCCTTATTTATATACCAATAGCTTTAGTTATGCATATCGCTAACCATCCGTAAATGGCTATTTCTAACAACGGTTCCTGTCAATCCATTTTTAAGGTTTTCTAGGTTTTCTAAAGATGTAATAATTGCAGCTGCTTGTGGGCGATTTTCTAGAAATTCAATAACCGCTTCTACTTTTGGTAACATACTGCCTGCAGCAAATTGATTTTGATCGATATATTCTTTTAACTCAGAAATATGGACATCTTCAAGTTTTTGTTGATTTTCCTTACCAAAGTTAATATATACATTGTCTACCCCTGTAAGGATAATAAAGTAATCTGCTTCGAGCATTTCTGCTAATTTTGCAGCAGCAAAGTCTTTGTCGATAACCGCTTCTACTCCTTGGTAGCCTGTTTCTGTTTCAATAACAGGTACGCCACCACCGCCAGCTGAAATTGTAACAAAGCCACTTTCAATTAAGTTTTTTACCATTGGATATTCAATAATTGCTTTTGGTTTTGGAGAAGGAACAACTTTTCTAAATCCGCGACCTGCATCTTCTTTATAAGTAGCTCCATCTTGTGTGTGAGCTGCTTTTGCTTCTTCTTCCGTTAAGAAAGGACCTACAGGTTTAGCCGGATTTTTAAATGCTGGGTCATTTTTATCAACCAAACATTGTGTAACTACAGAGACTGCTTGTTTTTTTATATTTTGTTGTTGGAATACTTCATTTAATGCATTTTGTGTCCAATAGCCAATACTACCTTGAGTCATTGCAACACATGTATCTAGTGGTAAAGCTGGGTTCTTCTCTGAATTTGCAGCAAGTTGTTGGTTTAATAAGTTCCCTACTTGTGGACCATTTCCGTGTGTAACAACTAATTGGTGACCTTGTTTAACTAGATTTGCTAATTTTTCTGCTGTATATTTAAGGACTTTTTGTTGTCCTTGTGCTGTTGGATCGTCTGTTAAAATGGCGTTACCACCTAATGCAACGACTATTTTTTTTCCCATTGTTGTCTCACCTCGATAGAATTTGTTTACTTAACTTGTTTTGTTGGGTTTTCTTGTGTAAAGACGATAAAGATTAAACCAACAATTAACAATACACCTGAAATATAGAAACTGATTTGCATAGAACCGATCATATCAACAAACCAACCAGTAAGGTATGGTGCTAAAATAGAACTTGTCATCCCAATAAAGTTATAAGCACTTAATGCGGTAGATAACGCCACTTTTGGTGCATGTTTCGTAACAAAAGCAACCATAATTGGATCAAGAGCTAATTTACCGAATAAGCCATAGCAAATTAGTGCAATAATTAAAGCTGTATGACTTTGAACATTGGCTACAGCAACAATTGAAATGGCAGCTAATGGTACAAGAATGAAAATTAGTAGTTTTGATTTCTTTAGTTTGTCAGATAGTCGTGCAAAGATAACCGCCCCTGGAATCGAAGCCCAAGGAACTAATGAAGAAATGAACCCAACTTCTGTTCCTGCATAACCTCTTTCTGCTTGTAAAAATTGAGGTAACCAAGTCGTAACAACGAAGAATCCATAAAGTGAACAGAAACACATAATAAAGATAAATATTAAGTTTCTATTTTTGAAAATTGATCCAATAGATACTTTTTCTTTTGGACCTTCTGATTTTGCTTGAGTTGTTGCCTTCCCTTTATCTTCAGGACGAACGACTTTTTCATGAAGCATAACATAGAATAAAATCCCGACGATAATTGTTGGAATAGCCATAACATAGAATGGTCGACTCCAATGTGCACCATCTTGTAAAACTAATTTACTTGATAGTAAATAACCACCTGAAATACCTAGAGCTTGTCCACTGTTAATGATTGCTGTACCTAAAGTTAAATTCTTTGTTGGAATTGATTCAGTAGAAAGGGCATATTGTGGTCCATAGTAAAAACCTTCCCCGATTCCTGTAAGAGCACGCCAAATCATGAAAATTCCAAAAGTACCTGCAAGACCTGTTAATCCAGTTGTTAAACCGAACAGAACAAAGCCGGCAGCAACAACCATTTTTCTTCCATATTTATCACCAATGACACCACCAGGAATTTGTGTAATCGCGTATGTTAAGAAGAAAACACTATTAATTAAACCAATTTGTGAGTTGCTTAGACCAAATTGATCTCCAATAATTGCTTGAACTGGGTTTAAGATTGTACGGTCTGCATACATTAATGCCCAACCAATCGTAAATAATATGACAACTTTCCACCAATACTTTTCAGAGACTTCAACAGCCTGATGTTTCGCATTCACTTTATTTGCTGTATTCTCCATACTTACTCCTCCAATATATTTAGTTTTATCGCGACTATAATACCGAGTAACGTATCATAACCAGATGTATGTCCATAATTTGTTACGTCTTTCACAATTCTCTTTGCCTTTGTAGTGTAAACATCAATATATAAGTTCCGAAATAAGTTCAAAAAATTTTCACTAACAAATCCACTTAAAAGAGAATAGTAATAATTCAAGCTAACATCGGTTGTTTCATAAACCTTTATATGTTTTTCCAACATAGATTGCCAAGTAGTAGTTTGAGCAAAGAACGATTCCACCATGACAATACCTGAAAGAAAATCATCACCACTTGGAGTTAATCCAATCCCTCTACCAAAAAAATAACGAATAACTTCTTTAATAACTATAGAATCGTTACGGCATGATAGAAGCTTATATAACATATTTTTCTCATGCTGAGATTGAATCATCCCTGACATTGTATTGTAATTTATTCCAAGGATCATCTTGTAAATCGCATTTCTCTTTAATTTCCTCGTATCTATTGGGGCCGGATGTATACGTAAATCTATTGTAGTAAATTTATCTATATGAACGACAAAAACCGCTTGAAATGTTCTAATAAAAATCTTCCTATCAACAGATTCTACTGTATCCCCAATCGTTACTTTGTTTAATATCGTTTTTAATTTCAACTTTGGAATATTTATCCCAAAGCTAGAAAGCGGTGTTCCTAAAGGGCCAATATGGATTAAACTTTTTCCAAATTGAATATTTAAGCTACTTTGAAAGATGCTATGCACTTTTCCATTTTGTTGTTTCGATAAAATACGGGATAAAAAATTGCTTTTTACCCCGTATTCAAATTCATAGAAACTCATTTTTATTCAACAACGATGCCTAATTTTGCTGCATATGCTTCAAGTGCTTTTTCGAAACAAGCAAGTGGTGCTCGAACTGTTCCTGCTCCTACTTGTCCAACACCTGCTTCTTTATGAGCAATACCAGTATTGATAAGCGGAGTAATACCCGTTTCAACGACTTTACGTAAGTCGATACCTAAGCAAGCTCCTTTGAAGTCCCAAGTTGGAATGCTCCAGTTGGAATTTTGAGTAATGCTAATTTCTGCCATTTCATTTGAAACTTTAAGTGCATCATCAAAACCGCCAGCACCAACGAAACGAGTAACACCAGGTGCCGCAACCATTGCCATACCACCGACACCAACAGTTTCAGTGATTGCACTGTCACCGATATCTGGGTTTCCATCTTCTTCAGTAAAACCTGTGAAGTATAAACCTTTTGGTGTATTAACAGGTGCTGTAAACCATTCATCACCCATTCCACTGATACGAATTCCAAAGTTTCTACCATTTCTTGTCATCGTTGTGACTACTGTACCGTTTTGGACTTGACGTGCGTAGTCAACAATTACTTTACCAGTTGCCATCATGATGTTAAGGAAGAATTGGTCTGTATCAGCTAAGAATTGCATGACTTCTTTTTTCTTAGATTCTTCTATATCAAGTTCAACAATTTTCGGTGCAACTTCTTTTAAGAAGATTAGAGAAGCTGCAATATTTCTTTGGTGGAATTCGTCACCCATTGTAATTGCTTTTGCAATGATAACATTGATGTTAATTCCATCGCCTTTACCTTTAATTGCTTGGCTTAATACCGGTCCAAGAACATCTTTCATCCATTTTAGACGATCAACAACTTCTTGAGAGTATGCACCAAAGCGTAATACTTTACCAATACCTTCGTTCATTGTACAATAAGCTTTTGTACCGTCTAATTTATTTTCAACAACGAGCACAGCCATATTTGCAGATGTAATCCCACCCATTGGTCCTACTGCATGTGCATGATGACATGGCATAAACTCAACTTCACCAGATTCAAGTAATTTAACTGCTTCTTCTTCTGTTGATGCCCAGCCTTCAAATAGTGTGGCACCGATACAAGAACCTTGCATTGGACCAGTCATTTCATCCCATTTGATTGGTGGTCCAGCATGAAGCAATACTTTATTGTTACCCGCTAATTCTGGGATAACCGTATGTGCGGGAACAACGTCCATCAAGAATGGTTGTGCATTTTTCATACGTTCAATAACTTCATCGTTCCATGCATTGATTTCGTCTTCTCGCTTGCTTAATGCGTTAAGAATCTTGATTAATTTCTTATTCCCACCAGCGATTGGTCTCCAATTGAATTGTACGGATTCACCGCCGTATTTAAGAATTGGTTCGTTGAAGCTTTCAAGACCAATGTTAATAACTCGTGGCATCGAGTTTAATAATTCATCAACTGCACTACTTAATTTTGGTAGTGGGTTTTTAGGATTATTGTAGGGAACTACTTCTTTATCTGGTTCAACTAATTCTTTACCCATAAATTTAAGAGCTAGATGAACTGCTTTTGCGTTACTTTCTTCAACGGTCACTCCAGCTTCTTCTAATGTTCTTACTGCTTGGTTGTAATCTTGTGGGTCTTGTTTTGTACCAACAACTGTGCCAATGAAGTGTAATTCGCGTCCATCAGCTTTTGCTATTTCAATCGCTTCTTTAATTGTTGGAGCAAGAGCTGAAGCCATGTCAGGATGGCAACCGTAACCTAGAACACAGTCAAGAAGAATGACGCCTGTTTCCGGATCTTTTGCATATCCTAAAATTTTGTTAATCCGAACCTCTGGGTCAATCATTGGATGTGGTTTACCTTGTGTATAGATGTCATCACCAAGGTCCATTACTTCAAAGCCATGTGTTTTTAAGATGTAACCTTCTTCTTTAATTAGGCCACCAAGATCTAATGCTTCAGAAATCATCATTCCAGCTTCAGCAGCTAATGTACCACCAGAGTATAAACCTTTAACCGTCTTACCACTAGGAAGAGGGGTAACATCATGTTTTACCGCTTCGTAGTAGTTTGGTTTTACTTTTTCACCATTTGCAAGATCAACTGCAATTCTAGCTGTTTCTTCTAATGTATGTGCTAAGTATACGTCGCCTTCGTGGTGATCTGGTTTTTCACCTAAGAAGATGGCAACGACTGGTTTACTTACATCGTGTAGTAATTGAACAACACGATCTCTTACTGCAGGTGCAGGTGGTTTTGAGATAACAACAATCACTTCAGTTGGATCATGATGTTCAAGACCAACAATTGCATCCATAACAGTGATGGCACCAACTTTATCACTTAAGTCACGACCTCCTGTACCGATGGCATGAACAACACCGCCGCCTAATTTATCAATCATTGCTGTTACTTCTTGGATACCTGTACCAGAAGCACCAACGATACCAATATTTCCTTGTTTTACAACATTTGTGAAAGCCATTGGGATACCAGAGATAATTCCTGTTCCACAGTCAGGACCCATAAGTAGAAGACCTTTTTCGTGAGCTTTCTTTTTCAAACGTACTTCGTCTTCAATCGAAACGTTGTCACTGAAAGAGAATACGTGTAAGTTATTATCAAGTGCTTTTTCAATTTCATCAGCAGCATAAACCCCAGGAATGGAAACAAGTGCCAAGTTAGCATCTGGTAGTGCTTCTAAAGCTTCTTTCCAGTTTTTTGCACTCTTTACTGCATCTTTATCATTATCTTTTACTGATAAGTCGTTTAAGAAGCGCTCAACTTCCTCTAATGCACGGTCAACAATTGCTTTGTCGTCAGCATCAATAACGATAACCATATCGCTACCTTTTGCTTTTTCAGCTTCAGGTGTTAATAATCCACCATTTTTAAAAATATCTTTATTTGCATCTGTACCCATCATAATTTGACTTTTATTAACACCATCTAACGCATTTATTGCATTCGTTAATAGCATCAAATTAATGGAATCTTGATAACTATTTTCTTTAATTATTGTATATAGCATAAGTTTGTGACTCCTTTCACTTGATGAGTTAATTATAATTTTCTTGGAAAGTGTTTTCATCTGGACAAATTGATAAAAATTACCGTTTTTTTTATCCACTAGAGATAATACAATTGTATAGGTACAGTATCTTACAATAATAAATATGAGGGTTTACTTCTGAAAGGATCATATTAACCTCTCCCATTAGAGTTGTTAATTTGAAGTAATTTATTCATTCGTGGAGAGAAATTTTTCATTTTACTAAAGGAGTACCTATCAATCGAGGAGATTATAGCTATGCCATTAACCGTTCATGATATGTTAGCGTTCGACTCTTTAAAAGATTCAAAGACAATAGCTGGAATAGATGGTCTTAATAATGAAGTAACTGGAATTATGGTTATGGAAGGGCCCGATATTGATGTCTGGGGAAATGCTGGACAAGTGATCCTTACTAGTTTTTTTGCTTTGAAGGATTTCACTGAAAAGGAGATCAATGACTTCTTCTTAAAAGCTGATGAAGTTGGAATTTCAGCAATCATTGTAAAGGTAGACCGGCTTGTCCAATTAATACCAGAAAACTTTAAAGAACAATGTAATCGTTTCAGTATTCCATTAGTGAAAATTACGAAAGAGACAAAGTATGAAGCCATTATTTTAACAGTGATGGAGACATTAATTAATAAAAATAAGGTACTTCTCGACTACTATTATGACATTAACAAAGAACTTACGAGAATGGCATTAAATGAGCCAAAATTACAAGATATTATCTCTTATTTAAAGAAACTAATCGGAAAAGATGTAAGTCTTTATAAAAATCGAGAATATGTTGAAGTAAGTACAAAGAAAACATTAGATCATTTTAACGTTATTCAAAAGGCTGTGCTACCAAAAAAGAGATATACAACCTTCTCCTATAAAGAACAAGTCGTGTTTTATCCTGACATAAATAAACAAACGGAAAATAAACAGTTAGTCGTTGATATTCCAAGTTTAACACCAGATACATATCAATTGGTGATACATTTTTTAAATAAAGAAATTACAGAGCGGGACTTCATGGCGATCGAAAATACAGTTGGCTTTCTTCAAATGGAATTAATAAAAAAATATGCAATTACCCAGCAAAATTTAAATCATATTTATGAGTTGATTAATGACTTGATTTTTGGCCGATTTCATTCTGAGGAAGAAATGTATGAAGTCTTACACTACTTAAAATTCCATGCAGAAGATACATTCAATTTAGTCATCGTTGATATTATAAAAGACCTTAATATTGATGATATGAAGTGGAACGACTCAGCTTTAATCGCAAAAAATTTAACCCCTTATATCCAAATGTTTTGGAAAAAGTATGTTTATATCGTTAAGAAGAGGAAAATTGTATTTCTCATTTCTAATACGGATGATGATTTATCTTTTAAAGATAATATTCTTTCTGCCATTCAGTCTTTCATAAAATCTGGTCAGTTTGAAAACTTACACTATAATGTCGGGATTAGTTCGAAAACAGATGCTCGTACCCTTCCAATTGCAAACAAACAAGCAAATGGGATATTAAAATTATTACGAAATACGAAGAAGCAAGATAAAATCTTTTCCTATCATGATTTAGGTATTTTTCGTATTTTCATGGAAACGAGTAATATTGATGATTTAGCGTCTTTTATCCCTGACTCTTTACTTACCGTCGAAGAAAAAAACCCTGAATTGAACCAAACTTTGAGAGTTTTTCTAGACAATAATCAAAACTATACTTTGACAGCTGAAATATTATATATCCACCCAAAAACAGCCAAATATCGCATTGACCGTATTAAGGAACTAACGGGGTTAAGCCTAGACGATCCAGAAGATGTTTTAAATATGAATATTGGATTGCGGTTACTAGATTTTATTAACAATCAAAACTATACATTATAAGGAGCAAAGACAATGGAAAATGTAATAAAAACAATACAATACGGGGAAATTAATCAAGTTCCTTTAGAGGCTTCGTTTATTCAAGCCGATGATAACAGGAAAAATATGACGATCATTTATATCCATGGCGGCGGGCTCGTCTATGGTCATCGAATGGATTTACCTGATATGTATATTCAACAACTAACAGCGCACGGTTATGATTTTTTCTCCATCGATTATCCTTTAGCGCCAGAAACAAAATTAGGTCATATTATTCAATCTGTTTCTGATGCTATTAACTGGTTTATTGACCATGCCCAAAAAGAATTCAATCTTCAATCAACAGACTTTATATTATTTGGTCGTTCGAGTGGTGCTTATTTAAGTTTATTAGTAAATAAAGGATTTTTACCTAAACAACCGAAAGCCATCATTAGTCTATATGGTTACTATTCTTTAATGAACGGAATCCTTAAAGGTCCAAATCGTCATTATTTAAAATTCCCGAAATTCCAATATGGAGCGATTCAAAACTTAATTTCAGACAAACCGATTGTTCATGGAGAGTTAGAAAAGCGCTATTCCTTATATGTTTATTATCGACAAACAGGAAAATGGGTCTACTCATTATTAAATGAAACCGATTCTTTATCTGACTACTCATTAACCGAGGAGGAACTAAAACAGTTACCACCAACATTTTTAACGGCCAGTACAGATGACCAAGATGTCCCATATCAAATTACTGAAAAATTGTCGAAAATAATTCCTGTCAATGAATTATTTACGGTTCATGGTCTCGAACATGATTACGATCGAAATACACAATTACCGGAATCAACGGAGCTATATGAAAGGATGGTACAGTTTTTGGAGGCATATGTAATCTAAAAAGTTGTTAGAACTTATGATGGAACTTTATTTTGAACTATGAAAAGGGGCTCGAGAAATCGAAATACGACTTTCTAGATAGCCCCTTTACTATTATTTATTTGAATATAAAGGATGGTTTCCATTTAATGCTAAAACACGTGCTCTGGATTCTGCTAATACATTCGCATCTTCATGGTTTTTCAACGTTTTCGCGATGATTTTACCGACTTCAACCATATCCGCTTTTGTAAAACCACGAGAAGTAACTGCTGCTGATCCAAGGCGAATTCCACTTGTTACATTCGGACGTTCCGGATCATAAGGAATTGTATTTTTATTACAAGTAATTCCGACTTCATCTAATACATGTTCAGCCACATCACCCGTTAATCCGAGTGGACGTACATCAACGAGTAATAAATGATTATCCGTACCACCTGATACGAGACGCAATCCTTCTTCTACTAATGTTTCGCCAAGTTGTTTTGCATTTTCCACAACATGTTCGATATAGGTTTTAAAATTTGGTTGTAATGCTTCTCCAAAGGCTACTGCTTTTGCTGCAATGACATGCATCAATGGACCACCTTGAATACCAGGGAATATAGATTTATCTATTTGTTTCGCATATTGTTCTTTGCAAAGAATCATCCCTCCACGAGGTCCGCGTAATGTTTTATGCGTTGTTGTCGTTACAAAATCTGCATATGGCACTGGGTTCGGATGAAGACCAACTGCAACTAGCCCTGCAATATGCGCCATATCGACCATGAAATAGGCACCTACCTCATCTGCTATTTCACGGAACTTTTTAAAATCAATAACCCGTGGATAAGCACTTGCCCCAGCAACAATGAGTTTTGGTTTATATGTACGAGATTTTTCAAGTACATCTTCATAATTAATCGTTTCTGTTTGTTCATCTACACCGTAGTCCACAAAGTTGTACAGTTTTCCACTAAAGTTTACTGGACTTCCATGAGTCAAATGTCCACCATGTGATAAGTTCATTCCTAGTACTGTATCACCTGGTTGTAATATTGAAAAATAGACAGCCATATTTGCTTGAGCTCCAGAATGTGGTTGAACATTCGCATGATCTGCTCCGAAGATTTCCTTCGCCCGATCTCTCGCTAAATCTTCCACAACATCAACATACTCACAGCCACCATAATACCTGCGACCTGGATATCCTTCAGCATATTTATTCGTTAATACAGAACCTTGAGCTTCCATGACAGCTTCCGATACAAAGTTTTCCGAGGCAATTAATTCAATTTTCATTTGTTGACGTTTCAATTCATCTTGAATCGCTTTAAATACAGCTTCATCCTGCTTGGCAATTTGACTCATTTTTCTAATCCCCTTTCAGATAAGTAAACTTACACGAATACGGTTTACAAAAAGTGCATATTATTCTAAAACTTAATCCTCTTTTATTTTATCATGGTTTTTATTTTAGGGAAATACTAATTTTAATCATCTTAATATTAAAAAATGTTCGTGTTTCAAAAATGCCCATTAATAACAGTAAATAACCCTTCGTCGATTTATCCAATTACGAAGGGCATTCTATACAAATAGATGTAAAAGAGTATGATTTGTTCATTTAAAAACACGAATATTCCTCTCTATTTAAATGATAGACAGCTCGTTCTCCTCCAATTAATTTTGGTCGAGTTTTTGCTAACGTTACATGCGCATCACCAATTGAATTTCGTGAGACCCGTACTGGAACCGCAACATGTTTCAAATGCATTCCAATAAATGTGTCACCAATGTCTATCCCAAAATCCGCTTGAATAAACTCAACAACAACAGGATCTTTCATCTGTTGGTAGGCATATGAAGCCATCGAACCACCCGCACTTGGTACGGGGATAACCGAAACAATCTCGAGATTGAATCGTTCCGCAATTTCTTTCTCGACGACTAAAGTGCGATTCAAATGCTCACAACATTGAAAAGCGAGAAACATGCCCGTTCTTTTTGCAAACTGTTCCGCTTCTTGATAGACGATTTCGGCTACTTGCATTGAACCACTTGTGCCAATCTTTTCACCAGCAATCTCTGAAGTAGAACAACCGATGACAAGTACCCGATGTTTCGTTGCTGTCATTTGTTGCTGAAACTCTGCAAAAATTTGTTGACATTCTTTTCTCCACAATGTAACGTCCATATTTTTTCACCTCTTAAAATTAGAAACGGGGCTTACTAGACTATTCTAGTTTCCCCTAATGAGTAAGTAGCAGGTTGTAAGGTTTATGACGATGCGTAAACTTTGCTATTATTCGCTAAAAGCGGACACTACCCGCCAGTACTTTGAATAGTCTTCCTCGAATTTACATCGCACGAAGGAAAATGCGACTCGTCTTTTCCAAGGATAAGGAAAGTTTAAACAGCCTATAAAATGACTTGATATTACGTTTTATTGTTTGTTTTCGTATTCATCAATTTTGCCAATTCGGCGTTGATGTCTCCCACCAGTAAACTCAGTTGTTAACCACGTTCTTGCAATTTCACGGGCAAGTCCAGCACCAATGACACGTTCTCCCATCGATAAAACATTCGTATCATTATGTTCACGAGTCGCTTTAGCACTAAAGACGTCATGACATAAAGCACAGCGAATCCCTTTTACTTTATTTGCAGCAATACTCATACCAATTCCTGTCCCACAAATTAAAATAGCTCGGTCAAATTCCCCTTTTGCAACTTTTTCCGCAACTGGTAAAGCATAATCTGGATAGTCAACGGATGTCTCACAATTACAACCAAAATCCTCGTATTCGATTTCTAGTTCTTTTAACAAATCGACAATTTCTTCTTTTAAATGAATCCCACCATGGTCTGCAGCGACAGCTACCTTCATTCTATTCACCTCGAATATGTTTCTACACTTAGTATAAATCTCTAGCTTCATTTTATCATCTTATTTAATTGTTTTCATGAAACTTTGTTCGTATTCCTAGTGTGGCTTTTGTCGGATGCTTTTCCGAGGTTTTCAGAAGACTTCTCGTTACAGCCTTTCTACGAACAAAGCATACTTCTTTGACTCTGAAAGTGAAATTCGAATTTGCGAATATGAATAACACAACGGACAAGCTTCGTATGAATGGGCTTGTCCGTTTTTTAGGTTTTTTAGGTGTGGAGATGGAGATGTGGAGGTGGCCCATGATCACTTCAATTCGATTGACCATGAGTTGGCGCCTATTACTACTATTCTAGATGACCTTTTTATCCCTTTTGACCGCGATTCGGGCTCTACAACTGCTCTAGATGACCTTTTTATCCTTTTTCACCTCAATTTGGGCGTCTACACTTAGTGAAACGTCCTTTTTCCATGGTAGCCCAACAAAGAAAACCAAGCCTTCAGGCAACCAAGAGACTAGAGTTCCCCGAAAAAGCTTTTTTTCGGTGCTAGAGCCTTCCTTGTGCGCTTATGCGTATAGGAAGGGGCGTCCAGAAAGTCATAAATCACAGTTTTTTTGGGAAATCCCCTTTTCGCACAGCCCTTTCTATAAGCCAAAAAAGGCAGCCGAATACAGCTACCTAAATAATTTTAATTAACTTTAAATTGAGTAATCGTTTGTTTTAACTTATTTGCCAATTCATTGAGCTCGGTTGCGATACCTTCTACATTAGCAATAACATACGTTTGTTCTTGTGTAGAAGCCGCAACTTCCTCAGCCCCTGCAGATGTTTGCTCGGCAATGGCAGATACTTCTTGTGACTGAATGGAAGTATTACGAATGCTGTCCATCTGCCTGTCAACTTGTATTGAAATATTTTTCACTGCATCGGCAACTTGATAAATGGTATTCGTCATCGTTTCCATCATATGATTTGTGGAAGCACCTTTTACAACTTCCTGATCAACGGATTCCACTTGTTGAGATATTTGACTAACAACTTGTCTCACTTCATTTTGAATATTGTTTAGTAACTCAGTAATTCCACTAACTGCTTTTGCACTTTCATCAGCTAATTTACGGACTTCCTCTGCGACAACAGCAAAGCCACGTCCATGTTCCCCAGCGCGAGCAGCTTCTATTGATGCATTTAACGCCAATAGATTTGTCTGATTTGCGATATCTCCAACTAATTGAATAATATGTCCTACTTGTTCTGCATTTTCTGCAAGGCGGTTCACCGATTTTAATGAAGCTTTATTCGTGCGAGCTAATTCCTCAATCCCGTTGATTAACGATAAAATCGCTTGTCTACTTTCTTGGAGAATTTCAATCATTTCGTTAGATATTTGTTCCGAACTCTTTGCCTTCTCTTGAACATCCATCGCAATCGTAATCACATCTTCAATCGATTCCGCTGTATTTTGAATGGACTCGGCTGAGTTCTCAGCTCCTTTAGAAATCTCCGTAATTGTTGTTGCAATATTCTCAGCCTGTTCTGCTGCTTTCATCGATTCTTGCGTAATTAACACTACTTTTTCATTTGTTTGGGTAAAATTCATATCGATTTGTTTTACAAGTTTCCGGATATTTTCAAGCATGAAGTTAAAAGCTAATCCAACAGCCCGAATTTCATCATCTGACTTGGAAACTACAACATTTTTCGTTATATCCCCACTCGCTGCCTCAATTGCAGCCTTTTCCAACTCTTTTAACGGTTTCACAATGAGGATTGCTGCAAAATATGCTAAAATACCGGACCAGATAATGCCAAGCGTTAATGTCCCAATCGTAAATACAAATTGATTAAATAAATCTTTAAATAATAATGGATAAAGGATGTATATAAAAATTGCGCTTGTTGAATATGTTATTATAGCGAGTGCTGTTGTAAAAAAGACAAGTTTTTTACGAAGACTGAATTTGTATTTCTTCTGGTCCATCCCATTTCCCCCTTTTATCGCTACTCATACGACTCTCCCTTTGCACTTGATTCATCGCTTCATGTTCAGTTTTTCTTGAAGTTTTTCTAGTAATTCATATAATTCTTTATATGTATAACGATACGTTTCTAAGGAACCACCGTATGGATCAAACACATCTTGTGAATCATTATTAATATATTCCTTTAACGTATACACTTTATTCCTATATTGTGGATATTGTTGATGAATAACATTTTTATGTGCGTTTGTCATCGTTAAAACAAGATCCGCCCAATCCAATTCAGCTAATGTTAATGGTCTGGATTGATGAGTATGTTCAATGTTCTGTTCTTTTAGTACTTCTTTTGCAAATAAAGAGCAATCCGCACCAGCTGTTGCAAAAATACCAGCTGACTTTACCTCGACATCTTTATTTAAATGTTTTAATATTGCTTCTGCCATCGGACTACGACATGTATTTCCTGTGCATACAAATAGAATTTTTGACAAGAGAAATCCCCCTAATTTAATTATACGAAAATGATGTTCATATTGAAAGTTTTTATTAAGAAGATTCTTATATAATAATTGTTTTTAACTATTTTAAGCTATATAGCTTGTTTACTTGTTCCGTTTCTCATTCAAGAGCGATACAATGATTAAAATGGAAAAATTAACCTTAAGCCAAATAGTAATAGGATAAACCCACCGAAAGCTTCACTATATGTTCCGATTACTCCTTTGATCTTCCTTCCAAGTAGAAGACCCGCCCATGTTAATACGGTAGCAAAAAACCCAAACATCAGAACAACGGTCATTGTTTTGGCACCATATATTCCAAGGGTTAAACCTAATGGGAAACTATCTAAACTAACACTTGTGGCAAAAAGAATAAGTCCGAAGCCAACCGGTTTAAAACTTGGTTCATCGGCTTCTTTAAAGCTTACAGCAACCATATGTAAACCAATAAGGATTAATAGTACACCACCTGAATATGTTGCAATCGTTCCTAATTGTTCAGATAACATTTTTCCCGCCAATATCCCTAATAGCGGCATCCAAATATGAAAACTTCCAACAACGAACCCAATTTTCATAATTTGCTTTAGCCGCATCGGAACCATTCCCATACCTAACCCTACAGAAAATGCATCCATCCCGACCGCAAAGGCCATCAGTGCTAGTGTGAATATCTCGCTCAAAATAGAATGCATATAACTCCCCCTAAAACCGCATAATCTTGGACTAGCTTTTATAAACTTATGCTTTGCTCTAAAGGATTAGACTTGCTTTCTATTTAGGCTTCAATAAATATTGCACTGAGGTCTGACTTTAAATAAAGCGGTCTTCTATAAAAGATATGGTCGGGATCTGTACTTTTGTATATAGCGTTCTGTGTTAAATTATGGCTGAATCCGTGCTCATGGTAATAACATTCTGCCTAAGTTATGGCTGAATTTTTACTCATGATTATTAGCATTCTCTGTTAAGTTAAGGCTAAAAAAATCTGTACCCAAAAAACTATTCGTGATGGGCTTATCCAAATGTTGGTCCGTTTACTTCAAAAAATTATTCCTTTATTACCCGATGCCCTGCTGCTTTTAATAACCTGTTCATGATTGCAACCCCAATACCTTCTCGCGGAAACGTTTCGCTGTATATAATATTAATCTTTTTATCATTGAACTGGCGTAACGCACTGTATAAGTTGTGGGCTACTGTGGATAAATGATCTCTTTTTCCACAACAAACAATCACGTCAGCTTTGTAGTAATTTTTTTGCTCATCTGTTGTTAAAACTCCAACCCTCTTCCCTTGGTTTCGTGAGTTATTCACAAGTTGTTGGATATATGTTGGTGAACCTTCGACTAAATACATGGGTGCATCTGGTGCATAATGTGTGTACTTCATCCCCGGAGATTTCGGCTGATCAACAACCTCTTTAACTTGTTTATCCATTGCAACAGGACCGATGATATTTTCAATTTCTTCTCTTGTGACACCACCAGGTCGTAAAATAACAGGGGTCCCTTCAGTACAATCAATAACTGTCGATTCTACACCAACACCCGTTTCTCCTCCATCTACTATGCCTGCAATTTTTCCGTGTAAATCGTTGTTTACATGCTGAAAAGTTGTTGGGCTCGGTTTACCGGAAAGATTCGCACTTGGTGCAGCAATAGGTAAACCGCTCGCTTCAATTAATGCTAAGGCAACCGGGTGGGACGGCATGCGGATACCAACTGTTGGAAGTCCAGCTGTCACATATGTTGATAAAAGTCCCTGTTTTACATTTAATATAATTGTTAACGGTCCTGGCCAAAATTGTTCTATTAATTTACGTGCCTTTTCAGGAACTTCCAGTGCATATTTATCTACATCTTCCTTTTTACTAATATGAACAATCAGTGGATTATCACTTGGTCTCCCTTTTGCACGGTAAATTTTTTGAACTGCATGGTCACTATGTGCATTTGCCCCTAAGCCATATACTGTTTCAGTTGGAAAAGCAACAAGTTCATTCTTTCTCAACTCATTTGCAGCTTCTTTTATTTGTGGATATGTGTATAAGTTTTCCACATAGTTATCCACTTTCCAAATTTTTGTTAACATAACTTACTCCTTCTTTGCTCCTAAAATAAAATATATCTCATCCTATTATACATGTCTTTTTATCCATTACTTTAAAAAATTGCTTTTACTTTTTTCATAAAACAGGAAAACTATCCACAATTTGTTTATAACTTTGTTGGGTTTGTGGATAAGTCTGTTTATAACAAGGGAGAAAATCTACCTAATCCCTCTTTCTAGTATAGGTAGAAGTATGGAATATTAAAAGTTTCTTACTTGATCTCGTATATTTTCAGGTGAGTACGAGTCGTGAAATCCTTCACAGCGTTCCCCAATAACCATCCCCAATCTAGTAGATTCATATCTTGTTCAAATCAGGGTTTTTCCCTATTAGTTAAGCTTAAAGCTTCCAATCATTCAATAAAGAGTGATAAACCCTATACATATTAACTTAAATGATAACCGTCAATTTCTATACAAAAATTTTTATCCACAAGTGTATAAGTTTTATAGAATCAGTCAACAATGTTTTAGTGAAGGGAGAGGAATTTTAATGAGACAAAAAATGATTCATGCCATTGCATTCTTTTTCATATTGGTGACAATCGCCAGTATGTTTAGTTTATACATACCGAAAAGCTTTGCCGAAGAGGAAAATGTTGAAGTTATACCAAATGATGCGATTCGTTTACGGATACTAGCAAATAGTAATTCCGAGCACGATCAAGAGATTAAGAGAATGGTCCGTGACCGTGTGAATGCCCAAATTACGGAATGGGTTAGTGAATTAACTTCACTTGAGGCTGCTCGTGAAACAATTGCTGGTAACTTAGATGAACTTGAACAAATTGCAAAAGATGTATTGAAAGAAAATGGAGTAAATCAATCGGTCAAAATCGAATTTGGTAAAGTAGATTTTCCTACAAAACTATATGGAAACTTTTTATATCCTGCCGGTCAATACGAAGCGGTCCTTATTACACTTGGTGAAGGCTCAGGGGCAAACTGGTGGTGTGTACTATTTCCACCGTTATGTTTCTTAGATTTTTCAAGCGGCTCTGCGGTTAGTGATGGCTTCGAGGAGAAAGATAGTGGAAAAGGAGCAGAGGTTACTACTGCCAATGCAAAACAATCTGGGGAAAATGTATATGTAGAGGATCAAGATGATGTTGAAGTAAAGTTCTTTTTAGTTGAGCTCATTGATCGGATTTTGGCGTTGTTTAAGTAATTGTTTTTATTAGTAGAACTGATTGGATCGGACTTTGGCGATGTTTAAGTAATCGTGCGGTTTGTGGAACTAATTAGATTTTGACGGCGGGACAGCTTATATTGGACAGTCCATGCTAATTTTGTGCTCATTTTGTCCTTGAGACTCGTGCTCTAGGACATTTCTGCTTGCTTTCACCCCATTTTTGTCCTTGAGTACCTTCTTCTAGGACATTTGCATCGGTTTTTCGCACCTGTTTTGTCCTAGACACCACTTCTATTGGACAATTCAACCGATTCTCGCGCTTACTTTACCCTTGAACCCCCGCCTACTAAAAAAGAGCCAACCACAAAAAGCCCCTTCTACTAGAAAAGGGACCTCAGCTAACAAATATACGCAAAAACCATTCTTTCTTTTCCGTTTATATCATTTACAACCTCAACTTCAGCAAGTGGAAATTGCTCTAATAATAAAACTTTAATTTCTTCGCCTTGACCACTTCCGATTTCAAATCCGACTAATGCCTGTTCCTTCATAACTAGCGGCAACTGGGCAATTATTTTCCGATAAAACTCTAGACCGTCTAACCCACCGAATAAAGCTAAACCTGGTTCATGGTCTTTAACGATTGTGGATAAACTTTCACGATCCCCTAAAGGAATGTACGGGGGATTCGATACAATAATATCAAAGCGTCGTTTTCCGATAAATGGCTGAAGCAAATCTCCTTCTACACATTCCACTTTAGCTCCATGAGCCGTTGCATTTTTTTCAGCTACAACTAATGCTCTTTTCGATAAATCCGAAGCGGTCATATGTAAATTAGGATATTCTAACTTTAATGTAACCGCAATCGCTCCACTCCCTGTACCGATATCAACACAGTCTAGTCTCTTACAGCTACCAGGAAACCTCTTTTCAATTCGCTCTAGAATACCCAATACTAATTCCTCGGTTTCTGGGCGGGGTATTAATACATCTTCATTTACAAAAAATCTCCGCCCAAAAAACTCCTCATAGCCAAGTAAATATTGAATTGGAACCCCATCAATATGCGCTTCAATTAGATGAACAAACTTCTTCCACTCATTTTCTTTCATTTCTTCACGTAAGTTCGTTAAAAGCTCCGTTCGATTCATTTTCAATACATACTGAATAGCAATTTCTGCAACATTTTCTTCCCGACCAGATTCTTTTAAAAAAGAAGAAGCCCAATTGAGAGCTTCGTAAATATAGTTAACTTGCTTCATTTTTTAACTTTTCCGCCTGTTCATGTAAAATTAATGCTTCAATGAATTCATCAATCTTGCCTTCTAATATTTGATCGAGTTTTTGAATCGTTAGCCCGATTCGATGGTCTGTTACTCGATTTTGCGGGAAGTTATATGTGCGAATACGTTCCGAACGATCACCTGTACCAACAGCAGTTTTCCGATTTGCATCATATTCTGCTTGTGCTTCTTGTTGGAATTTATCGTAAATACGAGCACGCAATACTTTCATTGCTTTTTCCCGATTTTTAATTTGTGAACGTTCATCTTGGCAAGTAACGACAATTCCTGTTGGTATATGTGTTAATCGAACAGCAGACATCGTCGTGTTAACACTTTGTCCACCTGCTCCACTCGATGCGTACGTATCAAAACGAATATCCTTCTCGTTAATTTCCACATCGACATCTTCAATTTCAGGTAAAACCGCAACAGTAGCCGTCGACGTATGAATCCGCCCACCTGATTCTGTTGTTGGAACACGTTGAACGCGGTGTGCACCATTTTCATATTTTAACTTTGAATAAGCGCCATGCCCATTTATCATAAAGATGACTTCTTTATATCCACCTAAACCAGTAGAGTTTGCTTCAATAACATCAACTTTCCAACCTTGGTGTTCGGCATAACGACTGTACATCCGAAATAAATCCCCAGCAAACAGCGCCGCTTCGTCCCCACCTGCTGCTCCACGAATTTCCATAATGACGTTCTTATCATCATTCGGGTCTTTTGGTATAAGCAAAATCTTTAACTGTGCTTCTAGTTCCTCAACTCGATTTTCAAGCTGGTCAACTTCTTCTTTAACCATTTCTTTCATTTCTGCATCCAGCTTTTCATCTAACATCAACTTAGCATCTTGGAGTTCTTCTTGTACTCGCTTATATTCTCGATATGTTTCTACCGTTTCTTGAATATTCGATTGTTCCTTCGAGTATTCTCTTAATTTTTTTGGATCACTTACAATATCTGGATCGCTAAGTAATTCATTTAGTCTATCATACCGATCTTCAACAGCAGCTAATCGATCAAACATTGACATCCCGTTTCACCTCTTTACAAAATTCATATTCAATCGTTCATTCATTTCAATCCGTGGAAAATCAGGCACTTCATGATGATGGCGGCAACGTGGTTCATAACTTTCCTGTGCCCCAACCATAATAACTGGATCATAGTATGAAGCTGGTTT
The DNA here is from genome assembly GCF_001244735.1 of Bacillus andreraoultii. Taxonomy (GTDB): domain Bacteria; phylum Bacillota; class Bacilli; order Bacillales; family Caldibacillaceae; genus Caldifermentibacillus; species Caldifermentibacillus andreraoultii. The sequence continues at coordinate 268,240 of NZ_LN868937.1, read as the reverse complement.
TCCATTAATTAATCGTTGGGTACGACTGGCAGGTGAGCCACAAACTGTACATACTGCCTGTAGTTTTGTTAATTGTTCTGCAATACTTAACAAATGTGGCATCGGGCCAAAAGGTTCACCCCGAAAGTCTAAGTCTAGTCCAGCGACAATAACACGATACCCGTCATTTGCTAAATCTTGAACAACATCAACAATTTGCTCATCAAAAAATTGCACTTCATCAATTGCAATCACATCTGTATCTTTTGAAATAAAATTATATATATCTTGGGCAGCATCAACCGGATGAGCATGAATGGTGTCTCCATTATGTGATACTACTTCAACTTTGCTGTAACGATTATCTAATTTCGGTTTAAATACACACACATTTTGTTTAGCAAATTGACAACGGCGAACTCTTCGAATCAGTTCTTCAGACTTTCCAGAAAACATACTGCCACAGATTACTTCAATCCATCCTGATTGTTTCATTACATACATGCAAACTGCTGCTCCTTCCATAACAAATGACCAATATTATATTTTATTATTATTCGTTTCCAATCTATATATTAAACGATACTTTTGCTCGTGAAAACCTTTTTTAATAAAGAAAACTCGGTGATTGCCGAGCCTTTAGGCGAAAGCAGAACCGTAGTTGCGCTTATGCGTATAGAAAAACATCTATTTTCTTGTCTTTATTGCCTACCAAGAAAATTTTACTCTCATCACCGACATACATACACGAAGATTTTCTTAAATAAAATTAAAAAATGTACTTTTTATCCTAATTTAATAAGAAAACACTCGTATTCAAACAAATAATTACCATAAAAAAACAGGCAAGTCCACAAACCTTCTTGCCTGTTTTATATTCGAAACATTTAGCATAGCAAATGAATCGCAATTATTTAAGACCGTATTTTTTGTTGAAACGTTCAACGCGACCATCTGCAGAAGCAAATTTTTGACGTCCAGTATAGAATGGGTGGCATGCAGAACAAATTTCTACACGTACTTCATCTTTAACTGATCCACTTTCAAATTCGTTTCCACAAGCACATTTAACCATAACGCGTTTATAATTTGGATGGATTCCTGCTTTCATCCTATTCACTCCTTTTGCCCTGAATCATTCTGAAACAGAGTTATTCATATCAATCATGATTTAAAAACACTAGTACAATTATAGCAAGCTGATAGTTGAAAAGCAATATTTGATCGTTGTTAAAAAGTTACATTTTAACTTGTTTATTTCCTTGTAAAATGTAATCTTTAAAAAAGCTACAACTTTCAGAAAGACTGTTATCGAAAGCTTTGACATAGGCGGACGCATATCTTCAAAGCACGGCCTCATCAAAAAGCGAACCTTTAAGAAAACAGTCTTACTTTATAAACGAACAAACTGATTGAAAGAACCTACGATAATGTTCTTTTTGATACACCGTTACTTTTTAATTCTTCTGTTAACGTAGAAATAAATTCTTGATTTGTTTTTGATTGTTGTAATTTTCTTATAAATTTCTCAGCAAAATCTGGTGTATCGGATAACGATTTCCGTAATGCCCATAAAATTTCAAGTTGAGATTTTGGTAATAGCAATTCTTCTTTTCTTGTCCCAGATCTTCTAATATCAATTGCTGGGAAGATTCTTCTTTCAGCAAGTGAACGATCAAGATGTAGTTCCATATTACCTGTACCTTTAAATTCCTCGTAAATAACGTCATCCATCCGAGAACCTGTATCAATTAGGGCAGTCGCTAATATCGTTAAGCTACCACCTTCTTCAATGTTACGGGCTGCTCCGAAAAACCGTTTTGGACGGTGAAATGCAGCTGGATCAATCCCACCAGATAATGTACGACCACTTGGTGGAATGACTAGGTTATAAGCACGGGCAAGTCTTGTAATGCTATCCAATAAAATAACAACATCTCGTTTATGTTCGACAAGACGCATTGCACGGTCAAGTACTAGTTCAGCTACTTTTATATGGTTTTCTGGTACTTCATCAAAAGTAGAACTTACGACTTCTGCTTTTACAGAACGTTCAATATCGGTAACTTCTTCTGGACGTTCATCAATTAATAGGACGATTAATTCTGCTTCTGGGTGATTTCTTGTGATACTATTAGCAATCTGTTTTAAAAGTATTGTCTTCCCCGCTTTTGGTGGGGCAACAATTAATCCACGTTGTCCAAAGCCTACAGGTGTGACTAAATCCATAATCCTTGTCGATAAAATATGCGGTTCGGTTTCCAATTGGATTTGCCGATCCGGATATAATGGTGTTAGAGCTGGAAAGTGAACACGTTCTTTCGCTGTTTCAGGATTCTCCCCGTTTACAGCCTCAACGTGCAATAGACCGAAGTATCGTTCATTTTCCTTTGGTGGACGGACTTTCCCTGATACTTTATCCCCATTACGTAAGTCAAAACGTCGAATTTGCGATGCAGAAATATAAATATCTTCAGAACTCGGCGTATAATTAATCGGGCGAAGGAATCCAAAGCCTTCTGATTGAATAATATCTAAAACACCTTCCATGAAGAAAAAGCCTTCTTGTTCTGCACGCGCTTTTAAAATTGAAAAAATAAGTTCTTTCTTTGTTAATTTGCTGTAGTAGGAAACTTGGTATTTTCGTGCAAGCTCGTACAATTCTTTCAATTTCATATTTTCTAATTGAGCAATATTAACATTTACATTTACATTTACTTCTTCCAAAATTTACACCACACTTTTAGTATTTTCTCATTTGATTCATTATTCTAATTAAAATCTATGGGTTTTAGCTTTTGAAGGGAATTAAAGAAGTGATGGTAAGGTAAGCTGTTGGGGCAGCTTTAACTTCTTCATAGAATAATTAGTAATAAAAGGGAAATAATTATTTTAAGTATTCAGCAATTAGTCCACATACATATTACCACATTTTGAAAAGAAGCTAAAGTACTAATATAGACTTGTTAAATAAAAATTTTTTTACTTTTTTTGACAAATTCTGTCAAATGCACCTTAAGTATTATTCGGCCTGGATTTTCACCACTAGCAATTAACGAATGACTGGGCATACGAACAAGAAATGCCCCAATCATGTTTAGTATACCCATAAACATGATTGGGTTTAACATCCTTATTCTATCTTATTACAAGATCTGGTTTCTTTTTAAAACTATGACTTCCTTCAATAAACCGAACCGTACCAGATTTTGCTCTCATAACAACAGAATGAGTTAGTCCGTGTGAACCCTTTAATTGCACGCCACGTAATAGTTCACCATCTGTTATACCAGTTGCTGCGAAAATGGCATCATCACCACAAACTAAGTCTTCCATTCGTAAAGTTTTCTTATAGTCAACACCCATCTTTTTACATCTTTCTATTTCCTGGTCATTTTGAGGTTGAAGTCGACCTTGTAGTTCACCACCTAGACATTTCAAAGCAACAGCTGCAATCACGCCTTCTGGTGCCCCACCTATACCGAATAGTATGTCAACGCCTGTTTTATCAAATGCGGTATTGATTGCTGCGGCCACATCCCCCTCATTAATTAATTTAATTCTCGCTCCAGCCTCTCTAATCTCATGAATAATTTTTTCATGTCGCACGCGATCCAATATTGTTGCTACAACATCCTCAATATCTTTATTTTTTGCCTTAGCTACTGCTTTTAAATTATCAATAACAGGTGCATTGATATCAATCTGACCAACCACCTCTGGACCAACGGCAATTTTATCCATATACATATCTGGTGCATGTAATAAATTGCCTTTATCAGCAATTGCAAGAACCGCTAATGCATTCCAACTCCCAGATGCAACAATATTTGTTCCTTCAATTGGATCGACAGCAATATCTACACTTGGACCAAAACCAGTTCCAAGTTCCTCACCTATATAAAGCATTGGTGCCTCATCCATTTCTCCTTCACCAATGACTACCGTTCCTTTCATAGGGACTGTATTTAATACATTACGCATCGCTTCCGTCGCTGCACCATCTGCTTCATTTTTCTTACCTCTACCCATCCATCTTGCGGATGCTAATGCAGCAGCTTCCGTTACACGCACTAATTCCATTGATAAACTTCTTTCCATTTTGTTAATCCCCCTGAAAACAATATTATATAGCCTATTTACCGATATATTATAACACATTATTCATTTAATAGGTCATATTATACATAAAAAACATATTTTTATCACATTTAGATGGAAATATGTTAACATATATAAAATGATTGCATATAAAAGGCTCTTCCCTTATGAGAGAAGAGCCTACTATTGTTTTCACATTATGAATTTTTCACTTGTTCGATTTCTTCTTCAGTTAATGTTTCGCGCCATACATTCGCTCCTAGCCCTTGTAGCTTCTCAACTAAATGGCTATAACCGCGATCAATGTGCTCAACACCGGTAATTTCCGTTAAACCATTTGCCATTAATCCGGCAATCATTAGCGAAGCACCAGCACGAAGATCACTCGCTTTTACTTTTGCACCATTTAATTGCACAGGACCAGTAATAATAGCTGATCTACCTTCTACTTTAATATTCGCATTCATTCTTCTAAGTTCATCAATATGTTTAAAACGGGCAGAATAAATGGTGTCAGTAACAACACTCGTTCCTTCCGCATTTGTTAATAGTGCTGTAATAGGTTGCTGTAAGTCAGTAGGAAAGCCTGGATAGACTAGTGTTTTCACATCTGCTGCTACTAATTTTTTTGCACGTGAAATAAAAACTTGATCGTCAGATGTTTCAACAGATACACCCATTTCTCGAAGTTTAGCAATTAGTGATTCTAAATGATAAGGAATGACATTATCAACGAGTACACCTTCACCTTGTGCAGCTGCAAGAATCATATAAGTCCCTGCTTCAATACGGTCAGGTATAATTGTATGTTTACATCCGTGTAGATGGTCAACACCTTCAATCCGAATAATATCCGTACCTGCACCTTTTATTTTTGCACCCATATTTGTCAGCAATGTTGCCACGTCAATAATTTCTGGTTCTTTTGCTGCATTTTCGATGATTGTTTTTCCTTTTGCACGTACCGCAGCTAACATAATATTAATTGTTGCACCGACACTGACAACATCTAAATAAATACGTGCTCCTCGAAGTTCGTCCGCTCGTAAATAAATGGCACCTTGTTCGTTGGTAACTTGTGCACCGAGTGCTTCAAAACCTTTTATATGTTGGTCAATTGGACGTGGACCAAGATGACAACCTCCTGGTAGACCAATTACTGCCTTTTTAAACCGTCCTAACATTGCACCCATTAAGTAATAAGACGCACGTAACTTTTTGACTTTGCCATTCGGGAGCGGCATTGATGTCATCCTTGATGGATCAATTGTCATTTCCTGGTTTTCTAAATGAACTTCTCCACCTATTTCTTGTAATAATTCTTTTAAATCTTCAACATCTGATATTTCTGGTAACCCTTCTATGGTAACAGGTGATTCTGCTAATATACTTGCTGGAATTAACGCTACTGCACTATTTTTTGCACCACTTATTTTAACTGATCCTTTCAATGGATTTCCACCAATGACCTTGATTTTTTCCATGATTATCTCCCTTCCTACAATAAGGTTATGACAATTTCATCCATCATCACGAAAGTAGGCTTATATTTCAATTATAAAGTTATTATTACATTTTTATTACAAATTTTCCATTCTATTTGATTGTAACAGTTAATTGTCCATTATCCAAATAGATTTTATAATTTTTTTCTGTTCTTTTCATTCTTCTATTGTTCGTTCAATTATATTATCATTATTAGATAAAAAATTAAAGGGAGTATTTTGGGAAGTATAGGGAAAGAGACAAATAGATAGGAGTTTTCTATACAAAAAAAGAAGTTACCATTTCATGTAACGAATGGATAACTTCTTATTATACAGTGGCAGTAGAATTATTAAGCTTTACCTACTGAACCGAATTCTTCCATTTTGCCTTTAACAGTTTCTTTAATAGTTTCTCTTGCAGGTCCTAAGTATTTTCTTGGATCATATACTTCAGAATCTTTTGCTAACACTTGGCGAACTGTCTTAGCAGATGCGATTTGATTTTCTGTATTTACATTAATTTTCGCTGTACCAAGAGAAATGGCTTTTTGAATATCTTTTGTAGGGATTCCAGTACCACCATGAAGAACTAATGGAAGGCCTGTTAAATTACTGATTTCTTCCATTTCTTTGAAGCCAAGTTTTGGTTCACCTTTATATGGACCATGAACAGATCCTAATGCAGGTGCTAATGCATCGATTCCTGTACGTTTTACTAGTTCCACACATTCTTGTGGATCCGCATAAATAATTCCGTTAGCAATTACATCGTCTTCTTGTCCACCAACAGTTCCAAGTTCAGCTTCAACAGAAATGCCATGGAAATGAGCAAGTTCTGTAACTTTACTTGTAATTTCAATGTTTTCTTCAAATGGATGATGACTTGCATCAATCATAACAGAAGTAAATCCTGCTTGAATGGCTTTTGCACAAGATTCGTAGCTTGAACCATGGTCAAGGTGAATGGCAACTGGAACAGTAATTTTATATTCTTCCATTAAAGCTTTTACCATTGCTGTAACTAATTTAAAACCACCCATGTACCGAGCAGCACCTTCAGATACACCTAAGATAACAGGTGATTTTGTTTCTTCAGCAGCTTGAAGAATTGCTTGAGTGTATTCTAAGTTGTTAATGTTAAATTGTCCTACTGCATATTTTCCTTCTTTTGCCTTTTGTAGCATTTCAGTCATTGAAACTAATGGCATGATGATTTTCCTCCTAGCATGATAAATTTCCAATTTCCATCAAAAGTACAGTTATGTAGATGATTTGGTGGTAAATGGTTATAACACATTTACTATGATACCAAAGTCACAAACATTTTACCATGTGATAAAAACTACAAAAGTGAAAATTTTTCTTTTCCTAGTATTATTTTATATTTTCCCGACTGTTTTATCCGTTAAATATTGATTTACTGTTTTGGATAATTCTTCAATATCGAAAGGCTTAGCAAAATGTGTAAGTGCACCTAACTCTTTTGCTTCATTAATAATATCGAGTTCTCCATAAGCAGTCATAATAATAACACGAATATCCGGATTAAATTCCTTCAATCTCCTTAATATTTCAATACCATCCATGCCGGGAATTTTAATATCTAAAAGAACGAGATTTGGTGAATGTGCTTTTGCTAATTCGATTGCTTTTAATCCATTTGCAGCTTGATATGTTTGATACCCTTCCTTTTGGAATACTTCATTCAACAGTATCCGTATACCGAATTGATCATCGACAATTAGGATTTTCCCTTTACCCATCCTAGTTTCTCCCCATTCCTTTTAAATTATTTATATTATCTCCCACCATGTGAATATAACTCATTTTTTATATACCCTTGTTATTATTCGACAACGTTTCTCTTTTTCCTTCTTATTACAATGGTTGTTCCTTTTTTCTACTTTTTCCGATCATCACTTTTTGTTAAAATGATTTGAAAGGAGTGAAGAAGATTGTCGAAAATTTTTACTACCCAATTAATTGGACGGTTAAAGAAAATTGAAGAACAAGAACTTAATATAGAAGATGCATCAAGGGTGCTTGCCCAAGCCCTCGTTGGAGAAGGTTCTATTTATATTTATGGGAAAGATGAATTTAGAAGTGTGTATGTAGAAGCAAAGTTTGGTCAAGAACCATTACAAAGAGTGCAAGAGTGGACGCTAAATTCGCATAAAAGTCTTTCTACGGCCGATCGTGTATTGATGTTTTCACGGAGTACGAATGATATAGATTTATTAGCAATCGCTCGGCAACTAAGGAAAAATCAAGTTCCTTTTGTTGTCATTAGTTCTCTTGGAAAAAATGAATCAAACCCACTCGAACATCTTGCTGACGTATTTATTAATCTTCATATTGATTTAGGACTTGTTCCTACTGAAAATGGTGAAAAGAAGATGTATCCTCATGCCATTGCTGCGTTGTATACCTATCATCTATTAAAATATAACATCGATGAGATGGTTGAAGATAATTAATTAAAAAGCTCCCTTGTCCTAATTTTGGTCAAGAGAGCTTTTTTTGTCTTATTTTCCTTCTTTATTGTTTAAAGATGCTCCAACGAAGTCTCTAAATAATGGATGTGGGTTCGTTGGTCTTGATTTAAATTCAGGATGGAATTGTGATGCAACAAACCATGGATGATCTTTTAACTCGATAATTTCAACAAGGCGTCCATCTGGGCTAACTCCAGAAAAGACAAAGCCTTCTCTCTCTAACATATCTCGGTAATGGTTGTTAAATTCATAACGGTGACGATGCCGTTCGTAAATTAATTGATCTTCATAAGCAGCATGGGCTTTTGTACCTTCAACAATTTTACATGGATATAATCCAAGACGTAATGTACCACCCATATCTTCTACATCTTCTTGCTCTGGTAGTAAGGCAATGATTGGATGTTCTGTATCAGGGTTAATTTCAGAAGTATGAGCACCAGGTAAACCGACAACATGGCGTGCAAATTCAATCGAAGCTAATTGCATTCCTAAGCAAATACCTAAAAACGGAACACGATTTTCACGAGCATATTTAATCGCAAGTATTTTTCCTTCTACACCACGGTCACCAAAACCACCTGGCACTAGAATTCCATCTGCATCATGAAGAAGTTCGCTCACATTTTCTTCTGTTACATCTTCCGCATTAATCCAGTTAACTTCGATATCAGAATCAAAAACAAATCCTGCATGTTTTAATGACTCAACAACCGAAATATACGCATCTTGTAGTTCCACATATTTCCCGACTAAAGCAATTTTTGTCGTTTTTGATAAGTTACTTACTTTATTTACTAAATGATGCCACTCGGTCATATCCGGGTCATGACTGACAATTTTCAAATGGTTACATACAATTGTATCTAGTCCTTGTGCTTGCATAGCTAGTGGAATTTTATATAATGTGTCTGCATCACGAGATTCAATAACGGCGGCCGGATCAATATCACAGAAAAGAGCAATTTTATCCTTCATTTCTTCAGAGATTGGCATTTCTGTGCGGACGACAATCACATTTGGTTGAATACCTAGACTTCGTAATTCTTTTACACTATGTTGAGTCGGCTTCGTTTTCATTTCTCCAGCTGCTTTAATATAAGGAACAAGTGTACAGTGAATATACATGACATTAGAGGATCCAAGATCACTCTTTAATTGGCGAATAGCTTCTAGAAACGGTAGTGATTCAATATCACCGACTGTTCCACCAATTTCCGTAATAACAACATCAGCATTTGTTTCATTCCCAGCACGGTATACTTGCTCTTTAATCTCATTTGTTATATGTGGAATTACTTGAACAGTAGCACCTAAATAATCACCGCGTCGTTCCTTTTTAATGACTCGAGAATAAATTTTCCCAGTCGTTATATTTGAATATTTATTTAAATTAATATCAATAAAACGTTCATAATGGCCCAGGTCGAGGTCGGTTTCTGCACCATCATCTGTTACAAAAACTTCACCATGTTGGTAAGGACTCATTGTTCCTGGGTCTACATTAATGTACGGATCAAATTTTTGGATTGTTACCTGTAACCCACGATTTTTTAACAAGCGACCGAGTGATGCCGCTACAATTCCTTTACCTAATGATGACACTACCCCACCGGTGACAAATACATATTTTGTCATAATTAAAATCTCTCCTTATCTAGACTGATATTACGTAGTTTGCTTTTTTATGGGAAACTTTACACTTACTATTTTATAGAGATAGCTTAAAAATCCTAAAGTAAAGTTACATCTCTATCGAATTTTAAACATGCCCTATAAAAAAATAAAAAACAAAAAAGCCCCTCTTACAATTGTAAGGGAGCTATTTGCTTTTTTATTTAAATGCTATATACGTTTTTATTGAGCCCAAATAGTATGATACATAGTAAAATTAAAAAAGTCAAGAATCGGATTATCGATCATCCTCGTTTTCTTCATCAATATATTCATCATCTTCTTCTATATCTAGCTCATCTTCCTCAAATTCTTCGTCAATTAATAATTCTTCCTCTTCTTCATCATCGACAAGATCCTCATCGAATTCTTCTAAACCTTCTAAGTCTTCTTCCAATTCTTCCTCTTCTTCTTCTTCTTCATCTCCGTCAAAGTCATCAACGAACTCGTCGAGATCTTCATACTCTAAATCTTCATCCTCTATCTCATCAAAATCTTCTTCTAGTTCAGCAACCTTAGCTTTTTTCTTCTTCACACGGACGGTTGGAACGACATCATCTTCAAATTGTTCTACAGGATACCATCCTTTATAACCCCAAGTATTTCCTCCGATATTTAGAAAACGTCCATCGACATTTAAATCTGTATAAAATTGGGCAATGTTCGCTGCAACTTCATCCTTTGTCGAACCAAGTAATTTAGCAATTTCATCGACTAAATCATTTAAATGCATCGGTTGATTTTTTTCTAATAATAATTCATAAGCGATTTCAAGCATTGACATTTCTTGCAATTCTTCTTTTGGTAATTGTTCGATACTCACTTTTGCACGTCCTTTCCTTCTTTAACAAAAGCAAAATAATAATATATGTATTGTTAATAATTGTATAAATTACACATTCATCCCAAGTAGCATATTATTCATTATAAACAAAACTCATCTGTTTATGCTAGTCTCTCGTAGCTAGTACATATGAATTTTTTTCATTCAATTACATAAAGTGTTGATTTACAATGAAAAAAGACTCTTACTATCCATAACTACTTGTTAAAAAGACCAACATCCTCATTTATAGACGAAATAAAATAATTAGTTATCCTTTTTAAATTCTTTATAGGCAAACAGGATAAAAAATAATGATAACAATAAAAAGGGGATTGCCCCTAATTGCATTCGATAAAAAACTGGTATGAGGTAAATGAATAATATAGCAATTACGATTATTCGTACATATTTCAAAATCGTTCACATCCCAATGACATCTATTTAAGGGAAATAGCATACCACATCAAATTACTCTTTCCTATCGATTTTATTATAAAACAAAATGATGTCAAATTTTACATTGTGGGAATATATGGAACAAAATTATTTCAAGACTGCAAGAAACGGAAGTAAGCTGGCCTATGATAGACCAGCTTACCCTTAGCTACCTCTACTTTACCTTTTCAAATATCTTCTTTACACATTTCTTCTATATTGGCCTCCGACTTCATAGAGGGCATTTGTAATTTGACCGAGACTTGCTACTTTCACTGTTTCCATTAATTCAGCAAAAATATTACCGCCTGATAGTGCAACATTTTTTAACTTTTGTAGTGCTTCATCGATTTTATCTTTATTCTTTTCTTTAAACTCATTTAAGTTAGTAATTTGTAATTCCTTCTCTTCTTTTGTTGCTCTTGCTACTTCCATATTATTAATCTCATCTTCTTTTGGTGGGTTTGGATTGATATACGTATTTACTCCAATAATAGGGAGTTCTCCCGTATGCTTTAACATTTCATAATACATGGACTCATCTTGAATTTTCCCTCTTTGGTATTGGCTTTCCATTGCCCCGAGAACGCCGCCACGATCATTGATTCGTTCAAACTCTTGCAGTACCGCTTCCTCAACAAGGTCTGTTAATTCTTCAATAATAAATGATCCTTGTAATGGGTTTTCATTTTTTGCTAATCCATATTCTTTTGTAATGATCATTTGGATAGCCATCGCCCGACGTACGGATTCTTCTGTTGGTGTTGTAATGGCTTCATCGTACGCATTTGTATGCAACGAATTGCAATTATCATAGATGGCCATTAAAGCTTGTAATGTCGTCCGAATATCATTAAAATCTATTTCTTGCGCATGTAATGAACGCCCAGAGGTTTGCACGTGATATTTTAATTTTTGACTACGCTCATTTGCTCCATATTTTTCTTTCATGACGATGGCCCATATTCTCCTTGCCACCCGGCCAATGACACTATACTCCGGATCTAAACCATTAGAGAAAAAGAAGGATAAGTTTGGTGCAAAGTCGTCAATGTGCATGCCACGACTTAAATAATATTCAACATACGTAAAACCATTTGCTAACGTAAAGGCTAATTGTGTAATTGGATTCGCCCCTGCTTCTGCGATATGATACCCAGAAATTGACACAGAATAGTAGTTCCGAATCCGATGATCAATAAAATATTGCTGAATATCACCCATCATTCGTAAAGCAAATTCGGTGGAAAAAATACATGTATTTTGACCTTGATCTTCTTTTAAAATATCCGCTTGTACCGTACCACGAACAGTTGATAATGTATATGCTTTAACATCCTCATATTCTGCTTCTGTTAATGGTCGACCTAACTCTTTTTCTTTTTGTTCAACTTGTTGACTAATCGCTGTATTCATAAACATCGCCAAAATAATTGGAGCAGGACCATTTATTGTCATCGATACCGATGTTAATGGATGACAAAGGTCAAAACCTGCGTATAATTTTTTCATATCATCTAATGTACAAACGCTGACACCGCTTTCACCAACTTTCCCATAAATGTCTGGTCGGTAATCTGGGTCTTCCCCGTACAATGTTACAGAATCAAAAGCGGTACTTAAACGTTTTGCTGGATCATCCTTTGACAAATAATGAAACCGTTTATTTGTCCGCTCCGGTGTCCCTTCGCCGGCAAATTGCCGTTTTGGATCTTCTTCCTTTCTTTTGAATGGAAAAACTCCAGCAGTAAACGGAAAAGCACCAGGTACATTTTCTTTATAGACCCAACGCAAGACCTCCCCATAATCTTTATATTTCGGTAAAGATACTTTCGGAATAAGGAGCCCTGACAATGTTTTTGTTTTTAATTGTGTTGCGATTTCTTTATCACGGATTTTTGTAACAAACTTATCTTTTGCATATTTATCTTTTGTTTCCTCCCATGATTGAATAACATTTAAGGACTTATCATCTAGAGATTTCGTAATTTCAGCTTTCCATGTCTCTAGTGACGGAATCACAACACCCTTTTCATCTTTTATTTTTGCAGTTTCCAGTGCACCTTCTATTTGGAATAGTTTTCGCGCTAGATTTACTTGCTCCTCGACATATTGATGATAATTTCTTACCGTGTCAACAATTTCTCTTAAATAGTACCTTCTTCGATTCGGAATGATTATATCGTGTTTTTCAACAAGTTCATCTTTTGAATAAGATGTGTGCCAGCCTAGATGGAGAACTTCATTTAATTTTTCAATGATTGCAGCAAACAGTGCATTCGTACCAGGGTCATTAAACTGACTTGCAATTGTTCCATATACAGGCATATTTTCATATTGTTCATGGAATCGTTCATGGCTACGTTGGAATTGTTTTTGTACAAGTCGTTTTGCATCTTCTGAACCTTTTTTCTCAAACTTATTAATCGCAATAAGATCGGCAAAATCAATCATGTCAATTTTTTCTAGTTGGGATGGTGCTCCGAATTCACTTGTCATTACATATAAAGCCACATCACTAATGTCGCGAACTTCCGCATCACCTTGACCAATTCCACTCGTCTCTATAATAACAAGGTCAAAATCTGCAGCTTTAACAACTGATAATGCATCTCTAATTGCAAGCGATAATTCACTTTTTGAACGGCGGGTAGCAAGGGAACGCATATAAACACGTGGGGAAAAGATAGAATTCATCCGAATGCGGTCACCTAGAAGCGCCCCGCCAGTTTTCTGTTTTGTCGGGTCCACTGATAAAATGGCTAATTTTTTATTTGGAAACTCATTTAGAAAACGACGCACTAACTCGTCTGTTAATGAGCTTTTCCCGGCCCCACCTGTACCTGTAATACCGAGAACAGGAACGCATCTTTCAACATCCTTTACCTTTTTTAAAACCGTTTCAAGACTTGTTGCGACTTCATCCGTTCGGTGTTTTTTATCTGCTAAATACTCGGCCATCGTAATAAACTTCGCGATTGTGTATGGATCTGGGTTATTTTCCAACTTTGTCATTTGATTCGATAGATCTGTAATGGTTGAAAAATCGCATTGTTCAAGCATCAAGTTAATCATACCTTGTAAGCCATGATGTCTACCATCCTCTGGAGAAAAAATACGTGCAATACCATATTCATGGAGTTCCTGTGCCTCTTTCGGTAGAATAACTCCTCCTCCTCCACCGAATATTTTTATATGACCGGCGCCTTTCTCTTGTAGGAGATCATACATATACTTAAAAAATTCCATATGACCACCTTGATAGGAAGATACAGCAATCCCTTGGACGTCCTCTTGAATAGCAGCAAAAACAATTTCCTCAACAGAACGATTATGACCTAAATGGATGACTTCAGCACCACTTGCCTGTAAAATTCGACGCATAATGTTTATAGTTGCGTCATGTCCATCGAAAAGACTAGATGCTGTTACAAAACGAATCGGATGTTTTGCTTGATAAACCTTCGTCTCCATCAACTCTCCCCCTGCCATAAAAAATTTTCCCCTTTTCATAAACAAATGAGGGAGTCACGACCCGTTCGGACGGGCAAATGCCTGGACCCCTTGAATAAATACATCTGTTTGCATGCGAGTATATTCATCAAGCGTATATAACTTTCTTAGCGCCCATCGACGAAACCCCCACATTTGACCTTGAACAAAAATGTTATGTGCTAATAATGCAATTTCACTCTTTTTTAAGTTCAGTTTGTAGTTATCACTATAAAGCTTGATTAGTTGTTCGAACATAGCAACCATTTGAAATTCCTTCTTTAATACGTAAGGAAGGGACTCCTTTGATAATGATTTTGCTTCCTGATACATGACAAGAACCTCGTCTTGCATTTCATCAATAATTCGAAAGTATGAGGCAATTCCTTCCCGTATCGTTTCCACAGTAACCTCTTCTAAATCGAGTACTTCTTGAATTTTTTGCTGTACTTCATCATAAATTTGATCACAAACGAGATAAAGAATATCTTCCTTCGAGCGAATGTATTCATATAATGTTCCAATACTAAACCCTGCTTGCCGAGCAATTTCTCTCGTAGTCGTGCGATGAAAACCTTTTTCTTTAAATAGAGAAATTGCCCCTTTCACCATCTGTGCCCTCCGGATTTGAATTAATCGCTCATCTTTCACAGAAGCATGAACCTTTTGTTTCTCCGTCAAAACGTCACCCGCTTTCCCGAAAGAATCCTATTAAATCATTCGTGAAATAACGAGCCTTTGAATCTCTTGGGTACCTTCATAAATTTGCGTAATTTTCGCATCACGCATAAATCGTTCCACTGGATATTCTTTTGTATATCCATATCCACCAAAAACTTGAACCGCCTCTGTTGTCACATTCATTGCCGTATCTCCCGCAAATAATTTTGCCATTGCTGATGCTTTTCCATATGGTAACCCTTCAGATTCTAACCATGCTGCTTGATATGTTAATAGTCGAGCTGCCTCAATATTTGTTGCCATATCTGCTAGTTTAAAAGATACACCTTGGTTCGCAATAATTGGCTTTCCAAATTGAACGCGCTCTTTTGCATAATTGGAAGCCGCATCTAAAGCACCTTGCGCAATACCAACAGCTTGAGCCGCAATCCCATTTCGACCACCATCTAACGTCATCATGGCAATTTTAAATCCTTGCCCTTCTTCGCCTAATACGTTTTCTAAAGGAACGATACAATCTTCAAAAATAACTTCTGTTGTTGGGGATGAACGAATGCCCATTTTCTTTTCTTTTTTCCCAACTTTAAAGCCAGCAAAATGACTCTCTACAATAAATGCAGTTGTTCCTTTTTGTCTTGATTCCGGATCTGTTAATGCAAAGACAACGTAAATATCGGCAACTCCACCATTTGTGATGAAAATTTTCGAACCATTTAAGACGTAATGATCTCCTTCTTTTCTAGCAACTGTTGTCATTCCGCCTGCATCTGAACCTGATCCTGACTCTGTTAAACAGTACGCACCGATTTTTTCACCTTGAGCTAACGGTTTTAAGTACTTTTGTTTTTGCTCTTCTGTACCAAATTTAAAAATGGGCCAACTAGCTAGCGATGTATGAGCTGATAAGGTTACGGCAGTAGATGCACAAACACGGGATAGTTCTTCAACGGCAATGGCATATGCTAAATAATCGCTTCCAATCCCACCATATTCCTCTGGCCACGGAATTCCTGTTAACCCAAGTTCTGCCATCTTATCGAATAATTCTCGGTCAAATCGTTCTTCTTCATCTCGTTCAGCAGCAGTTGGGGCTACTTCATTCTCTGCAAAATCGCGTACCATTTTTCTAATCATTTCATGTTCTTCGGATAATGTAAATTTCATTTCAAATCCCCCTTGAATGGATAAAATAGAATATTGTTATTATCAATAATCGACTACTATAAACTTCGTAAAACAGTCTTTATTAAAGGTGCTTTGCGATGACCATCTTCTGTATCTCATTTGTACCTTCATAAATTTGAGTTACTTTTGCATCACGAAAGAATCGTTCCACTTCCCCTTCTTCTGTATAACCGTAGCCACCAAAAATTTGAATCACATCGGTTGTGACTTTCATTGCAGTATTAGAAGCAAACATTTTCGCCATCGATGCCTCTTTTGAACATTTTCCCTGTCTCTCTTTTAGATAAGCAGCGCGATAGACTAATAGTTTTGCCGCTTCAATACTCGTTGCCATATCTGCTAGTTTAAAACGAATGCCTTGATGATGAATGATTGGTTTTCCAAACTGCTCACGTTCCTTCGCATAATTTACTGCCCGAATAAAAGCACCTTCTGCAATGCCTAAAGCTTGAGCTGCAATTCCAATTCGACCCGTATCAAGGTTAGCCATAGCAATTTTATACCCTTCTCCAACTTGTCCGAGGCGGTTCTTGTCTGATATGCGGAGTTGATCAAACATGATTTGAACCGTCTTTGAACCATGTAAACCCAGCTTCCTTTCATTTTTTCCAATTATTAAACCCGGTGTGTCTTTTTCAACAATAAACGCTGTAATTCCGTCCAGCCCACGATCGGGATCTGTTTTAGCAAAGACAATATAAATGTCTGCTTCTCCACCATTTGTAATGAATACTTTACTGCCATTTATAATATAATCATTGCCATCTTTAACAGCCTTTGTTGCTAGACTCCGAGCATCCGAGCCTGCCCCTGGTTCGGTTAGACAGAAAGCCCCAAGATATTCTCCACTTGCTAATTTCGGAACATACTTTTGCCTTTGCTCTTCTGTCCCGAAATAGAGAATTGGATTTGTCCCTACTGATGTGTGCACAGATAAAATACCCCCCACGGTTGCACTTACTTTTGAGATTTCGTGAATCGTTAAAATATAAGATGTAAAGTCCATACCAGCACCACCATAAACAGATGGAACTGGAATTCCCATGAAACCTAACGAACCTAATTTCTTAATAATTTGCCGTGGAAATTGACCTTCTTCCATTTTAGGTACAAATGGAGAGATTTCTTTTTCGGCAAATTCCTTCACAACCTTTTGGAGCATGATATGTTCTTCTGTAAAAGTAAATTCCACAGATGGTGCTCCTTTCATTATTTATTTGTATACATAGAAGCCACGGCCTGTTTTTCTGCCTAACCAACCAGCGCTCACATATTTTCGTAACAGTGGACATGGGCGGTACTTAGCATCACCTAACCCCTCATGTAGTGTTTCCATAATAAACAAGCATGTGTCAAGTCCAATCATGTCAGCTAAAGTTAGTGGTCCCATTGGATGGTTCATCCCTAGTTTCATAATTTCGTCAATGGCTTCTTTCGTTGCAACCCCTTCATATAAGGCAAATATCGCTTCATTTATCATTGGAATTAATATTCGATTTGACACAAAACCAGGAAAGTCATTCACCTCAACAGGTACTTTATTCAGTTTTTCTGTTATTGTAAAAATTGTTTCGTATGTTTCCTCATTTGTTGCCAACCCACGAATGACCTCTACTAAGCGCATAATAGGTACTGGATTCATAAAATGCATACCAATTACTTTCTCTGGCCGATTCGTAACAGAGGCAATTTCTGTGATTGGTAGTGAAGATGTGTTTGTCGCAAGGATGGCTTCAGGTGGTGCCAGCCGATCAAGTTCCTTAAAAATTGCTTTCTTCACATCCAGATTTTCGATGGCTGCCTCAATAATTAAGTCACATGTAGCTGCATTTTCAAGCGTTGTCGAACGTTCAATACGATCAATGATTGTTGTTTTTTCCTCTTCTTGCCGTTTTCCTTTCGCCACTTGTTTTGTTAAATGGTGATAAATATTAGCCATTCCTTTGTTAACTGCTTCTTCGTTTATATCGTGTAAAATAACTGAATACCCCGCTTCAGCAAAAACTTGAGCTATTCCTGAACCCATTTGACCTGCTCCCACAACCATCACTTTTTTTACTTCCATTCGTTCTCCCCCTTAGTCATAAACTTTGTTCGATTCTCTTCAATACGAATGAAAATCTAGTAATCTATCATTATTGCTTTGGTACTTCAATTAATATGGCATCTCCCTGGCCGCCACCAGAGCAAATCGCTGCTATACCTAAGCCACCACCTCTTCTTTTTAATTCATAAGCTAATGTTAAGATGATTCTAGCCCCACTGGCACCAATTGGATGTCCAAGAGCAACCGCTCCTCCATTAACATTCACTTTTTCCATGTTTAATCCTGCAATTTGGGCAGACGCTAAAGTTACTGCTGAAAAAGCTTCATTAATTTCAAATAAGTCGATGCCCGCTACTGTCTTCCCAACCTTTTGTAACAACTGATTAATGACAAGGCCAGGTGTTTTTGGGAAATCTTTCGCTTCAACTGCTATCGAGGCATTAGCCAAGATTTTTGCAAGTGGCTTTTTTCCTTCCTTCTCCGCCTTTTCCTCACTCATTAACACGAGGGCACATGCGCCATCATTCACCCCAGGCGCGTTTCCTGCTGTTACCGTTCCGTTCTTATCAAATGCTGGTTTTAAGCTTGCGAGTTTTTCTAATGAAGTGTCTTTTCTAGGAGCTTCATCCGTATGAACAATAAGTGGTTGCCCCTTCCGTTGTGGAATTTCAACTGAGATAATTTCTTCTTGAAGGATCCCTGATTCAATAGCTTTACAAGCACGTTCATGACTCACTAAAGCCCATTGATCTTGATTTTCACGTGAGAGCTGTAATTCTTCGGCCGTACTATTCCCATACGTTCCCATATGTACTCCAGTGAAACTACAAGTGAGCCCGTCATAAATCATTAAATCAATAACTTGGTCATGACCCATTCGGTAGCCGGCCCTTGCTTTTGGTAAAATATATGGGGCATTCGACATCGACTCCATACCACCTGCAACAATGGTTTCCTTCTCACCAGCCCGAATGAATAAATCTGCCAAAGCAACACTGCGCATACCTGATGCACAAACTTTATTAATTGTCTCCGTACTCGTTTCCCAAGGGATATTAGCCTGACGTGCAGCCTGTCTTGAAGGTAATTGTCCTTGTCCCCCTTGTAACACTGTTCCTAATACTACGTGGTCAACTTCTTCAGGTTTTACACCTGATCGCTCTAGCGCACCTTTAATTGCAATTCCACCTAATTCTGAAGCTGTTAAACTACTTAAAGCGCCATTTAATTTTCCAAATGGTGTACGAGCACCGTCAATTATTACTGTATGAACCATTTTATATCCCCCTAATTCATGAATTCTTCTCCCTTTATTGAATAGACAATTATCGTTTTATTTCTGCTTCATTAATGATAGATGTAATGATGTGTAATGAATCCCATTCTCCCTTTGAAAATTCAATAATTGGGTATTTTTTTGGAAACAGTTGATTGTTAATTTCTTCAATTGTAAAACCATTTTTATATAGTTGCAGCGTCTTACTTGAGATGTCTTCTAAATAGTCAAGTTTCTGTTCTAATCTTTTTCGCCCATCCTTGACATACCCCGCATGGCTACAAAACATGCATTCAAAATCATATGTTAATAAATGGCGAATGGAGTTCATTATTACTTGGATCGACTCACTTGCCATAATCACTTTTGTCCACGGCGATACAAACAAATCACCGGTAAATATTTTTCCTGTTTCACTATTGAAAAAGGCAACATGGTCATCCGCGTGACCTGGTGTATAAATCACTTCCCATTCTAATGTTCTAGATTGAATTTTTTCACCGATTGCAATTGGTTGAAAAGGTTCTTTACTCCCCCAAGTCATTTGGCGATACAATGGATATGTTGCACCCTGTCTACAAAATTGAATCCCTTTTTCATGAACGTAAATAGGTACATTTTTATTTTTCTTAATCCACGATCCACATCCACTATGATCTTCATGACTATGCGTAAGTGAAACGAGATCAAAGGAATGTTGTTCATAAAAAGGAATGAAGTCTTCGAGCAAACATTGTGGACCTGTATCAATTAGCATTCCGTCAACTAAAAAGACATATACGGTACCTATTTTTCGACCAGTGCGAACGACCTTCCCTTCAACACAAGTAACGCCATTGTATTCATTGATTACTATCATTTATTGTCTCCTTCCAACTTGCTTTGTTACCGCTTGCATAGGTGCCATTTTTGGAAGTAATTTATTTTTGCCTTTCACCCCACTTATTAAAGTAGCGCATTTCAGCCGATGAAAGTGCTACCATCATTGATTGTCGACTGAACGCTCGCTCGATATTCTTTTTAAAATAAAGAGGGGACTGTTTCCCCCTCTATCCATCTACATCTACTATTACTATATAAAGTTATTATACTTTTATAACCATCTTAGGAAAATTTGAGCTTAATGAACAAGCTCCGTTTTTACGCCACATACTGCTTTTTCTAAAATTTCAGCAACGTCATATGTTTTCACCGTTTCTTCCACTTCTTTTGCCTTTGTACCATCTGACAACATTGTTAAGCAATACGGACAACCAGAACTAATTATATCTGGATTCACTTGTAATGCTTGCTCTGTTCTCGCCACATTTATCCGATGTCCCGTGTCTTCTTCTGTCCACATGAGGCCACCACCCGCACCACAGCACATGCCCGTGTCGCGGTTTCTTTCCATTTCAACTAATTTGACTCCTTTTATTGCTTTTAAGATTTCACGTGGTGGATCATATACTTCATTGTATCGCCCTAAGTAACAAGAATCGTGGAACGTAATCGTTTCATTCACTTCATAAACCGGTTTTAATTTTCCTTGTTTTACTAAGTCATACAAAATCTCTGTATGGTGGTAAACTTCTGCTTTTAAGCCAAAGTCTGGATACTCATTTTTAAAAGTATTGTATGCGTGCGGATCAATTGTTACAATCTTTTTCACATCATTTTTCTCAAATTCTTCAATATTTTTTGTTGCGAGTTCTTGGAATAAAAACTCGTTACCAAGGCGTCTTGCTGTATCCCCAGAATTTCGTTCTTTATTCCCTAATATTGCAAAAGAAATGCCAGCTTCATTCATTAATTTTGCAAAGGATAAAGCAATTTTTTGGCTTCGGTTATCATACGCACCCATCGATCCAACCCAGAATAAGTACTCGAACTCTTCCCCTTTTTTCTTTAGTTCTTTTACTGTTGGGATGTATACATCATCACGAAGGTCACGCCAGTTTTCACGGTCTTTTTTGTTTAATCCCCATGGGTTGCCTTGCTTCTCAATATTTTGAATAGCACGTTGGGCATCTGGTTTCATTTTCCCTTCAGTTAAAACTAAATAACGGCGTAAATCGATAATTTTATCGACATGCTCATTCATTACCGGACATTGATCTTCACAGTTTCGACATGTTGTACACGCCCAAATTTCTTCTTCGGTAATAACATCACCAATTAAGCTTTTTTCGTATAGTGCTGTTGCAGCAGATTCTTGCGCACCTAGACCTCTTGCTTGTAGTGCTAATTGATTTCCTGTTGTATTGGAGAATAAAACTCCTGGTACCCATGGTGTTTTTGACGTAACAGCTGCTCCGTAGTTTGTCAGATGGTCACGCATTTTTACAATTAAATCCATCGGTGAAAGCATTTTACCTGTTCCTGTTGCCGGACACATATTTGTACAACGGCCACACTCCACACATGCATATAAATCAACTAATTGCAATTGAGTAAAATCTGTTATTTTCCCAACACCAAAGGACTCTTGTGTTTCGTCTTCAAAGTCAATTGGGCGAAGCTTCCCTGGTTTATCTAGACGATTTAGGAAGACGTTTGCTGGTCCTGCAATTAAGTGAGCGTGCTTTGATTGTGGTACATATACTAAAAATGTTAGTAAAACAATTAGATGGATCCACCAAGCAATATAGAAGATGACAATGCTTGCTGTTTCACCCACCCAAGAAAATCCTGTCGCAATTAAAGATGCAACTGGTTCTGACCACGTTGGTTCATGCCCGTGCCAAATGATGCCCATTCCATTACCAATTAACACAGTTAACATTAAACTTCCTATAAAGATGAGTACTAGTCCATTTTTAAACCCTCGTTTTAAACGGACGAGTTTCTCAATATAGCGTCGATAAAATGCCCATACAACCGCAACTAAAATAGTTAACGTAACCATTTCCTGGAAGAAGGTAAAGCCAGGATAAACAGGTCCAAACGGTAAGTGTGCTCCTGGGACTAATCCTTTAATGATAAAATCAATTGCCCCAAATTGAACTAATATGAATCCATAGAAAAACATAACGTGGATAATTCCACTCTTTTTATCCTTCAATAATTTCTTTTGGCCAAATACGTTTACCCAAATTTTCTGGAATCGCTCATTGAATTTTCGGTCAAACTCTTCTTTTTTTCCTAATTTAATATAACTAACCCTTGTTTTAATTAAATAGGAAAATAAGTAAACACCGTAAGCGATTACAGCAATTGTTGCAATCCAATTGATGATAAGCAATGTCTGACTCACTATGTTTCCCCCTTTTCGTTCCCCTTGCCATAAACTCTTATGGCTAGAAACAATTTTGTTGATACATTCCCTATATTCTTACCTCTATTATATAATGAATGAGCATTCAGTCAATAATTTTGTTCATTTTTTTAAAAAATTTCTTATTAATGAAAAATATAAAGAATCCCTTCACTTTTCTAACTACATGTCCAATATATGATTTTCTCATGTAGAATATGTATAATACGGTATACACTACTATTATTTGGAGAAAATATCACTTTAGTTGACGAATGTTTATGCGAAACAAGAACAGGAGGAGACCTTTTGAAGTTATTTTTATGGATTTTATTCATTTTTGTCATTTTTATTTGTCTTCTCTTTCTCGACTTTTATTTTGGGCGTAGACAACATCTAAAAGAGATTGACTCTTTCCACTTTCCAATCCGTTATAGTAACATGGAGATTTTTACAAATGGAACGAATTTATTTCAGCAAACCGTTCGAGACATAAAAGGGGCGAACCACCATATTCATATTTTGTTTTACATATTTCGTGACGATCCTTTTGGCAGTCTTATGCTTGAGTTATTAGAAAAGAAAAGGGCAGAAGGGGTTCAAGTCCGATTATTAATTGACTGGGTCGGTAGTTTATTTTTCCCCCGTCGCCGAATAAAAGAGCTACGAAAAAGAGGAATTGAGATTTCATTTTGTCATGTACCAAGCTTTCCATTCCTTCTTTATAAGTTACAAAGTCGGAACCATAGAAAGATTATGGTTATTGATGGAAAAATCGGTTTTCTCGGCGGATTTAATATTGGCAAAGAGTATGTGAATCGTGATGAAGTTCTTAACCCTTGGCGAGATTGCCATGTTCGGTTTACAGGGGAAGGCGTTCAAGACTTACAAAAACAATTTTTAACAGATTGGAGGAAAGCCGGCAATCATTTTATTGAACACGCAGACTATTATCCACATTTAGAGAAAGGAGATATAAAGCACCAATTTTTCACATACGAAGGGACAGGTTTAGAAGAAGATATTTGTCATCTATTAGACTCTGCTAAGGAGCAAGTTATTATCGGGTCTCCATATTTCATTCCAGGAAAAAAGGCATTTCTCCAGCTAAAGCAATGTATCAAAAGAGGAGTAGACGTTACCATTATCGTTCCTGGAATCAGTGATCATCCTTTAATAAAAGAGGGATCCTTCCGCTATTTACGTAAACTTTTACAACTCGGCTGTACCGTCTACCACTATCAAGAAGGATTTTATCACGCAAAAGTTTTTATTATTGATCAAGACCTTTGCTCAATTGGAACGGCCAATTTTGATAAACGAAGCTTTTATTACAATTATGAAATGAATAGTATTTTTTACGATAAAAACATAACAAAGCAGATGCTTGATATTGCAAATAGAGATATTGCTAAATCTTCTCCTGTTACTCTAAAAAAACTCTATCCTAAAAAAGTTTCTGCCGTGGTTAAAGAATGGATTGCCTTTGTTATTTCACCACTTTTATAAAAATAGATTTTCAACTGGATAGAAAAGCGGGATAACATCGATATTTGTTCGACAAATGAACGATTGTTTTCCCGCTAATCTTACCACTTATTAAGATTTAATTTTCACTTACTGCCTCAAACGTAAATTTCAATTCATATGTACCTACTTCTATTTGTTCAATAAAAAAGTGATAATTCACCTTCATTTCACCAGATTTCTTTTCCTCATTCCAATGGTAATCCATTTCCACCGTACTTGTTTCTACTGTAAATGTTCCGACATCCGTTTTATATGTTCCACTCATAAGCTCATTTTCTTTAAAAAAGAGACGCATATTCATTGCCCCCCGACGTAAAACTTGAACCTCAGAGTTTGTTCCGTCTTGCTGTACAATATGCTTTACAATCGTATGGACCTTCCCTTTCTCCCATATTTCATCAAAAATAAGATATGAGCTTTGATTTTTTATATAAAATTGTCCAAAAACAATCAGTTCAAAGTCTTCTTTTTGTCCATCACGGTCAATTTTCGTTTGTAAGTTTATTTTTACTGGTGTTCCAGCTGTTTTCAATCGATCACTTCCTAACCTTTAATCAAATGCGTCCTAGCTTCGTCCTCTAACTGAAGTAGACAACGTTTATTTTATCTATCTCTTTCGATTATATCAATGAAGGATATGAATATTCATTTGTTAGCCATCGTCCCTTGTTGGATTAGGATATTTTTTCCTGCCAGATGGGTTTAAAATCTTTATTGATTTTCCATACTAAATAAGAGGATTTGCTGCGATCTCGACTCTAATATACGTTTTTAAATACTTCGTAAAGGGGGGCGTCTTATGGAACTTAAAGTTAACCCATACTTTAGAAAAACACTTAAATATGTTCATCTTTTAATCATCATCATCTCGTGTATAATCATCATTGGGTTTGTATCTATTTTCACAACATATACGGTTGCGCGTCTTGCAGGACCTCCCCCGTTTGATATTCCTCAATCTACTTTATATTTAGCAGATGATGGATCTGTAATCGGTGAAACACATAATGGACAGAAGCGGTATTGGGTGCGGCTTGATGATATTTCACCTTATTTAATCGATGCAACACTCGCTATTGAAGACCAACGTTTCTATTCCCATATTGGCTTTGATCCAAAACGAATGGCTGGCGCTTTAGTCGCTGATGTAAAAGCGATGGCCAAAGTTCAAGGGGCGAGCACGATTTCCCAACAATATGCCCGTAATTTATTTTTAAGTCACGAGAAAACTTGGACAAGGAAAATAAAGGAAGCTTTTTATACCATTCGTTTAGAGGCAAACTATTCTAAAAAAGAAATTTTAGAAGGATATTTAAATACAATTTATTATGGACACGGGACATATGGAATTGAGGCGGCCAGTAAATATTATTTTAATAAAAGTGCAAAAGATTTAAGTTTAAGTGAAGCCGCCCTTTTGGCAGGAATACCAAAGGGGCCAAATCATTTTTCACCTTTTGTATCTTATGAAAAGGCGAAAAATCGTCAAGAAGTCATTTTAAATGAAATGCAAAAGCAATGGTTCATTACCCACGAACAATTTGTTACAGCGAAGAAAGATAAAATTCAACTTGCTTACAAGAAGGATACAAACCAAGAGCGTATTGCTCCCTATTTTCAAGATGTTGTTCTTCAACAATTAAAAACAAAAATTGGTCTTGATGAAAGAACAGTCGAACTCGGTGGATTACGAATTTATACCACATTGAGCCCGAAACTACAAAAAATTGCTGAAAAACAAGTAGAGAAAGTCATTCCGGAAAATTCAATGATTCAAACGGCTGCTGTAGTTATGGATCCAAAAACCGGTTATGTAAGAGCACTTATTGGCGGTCGTGATTATAAAGAATCTAGTTATAACCGAGCAGTTCAGGCAATGAGACAGCCTGGTTCAACATTGAAACCGATTCTCTATTATGCGGCTATAGAGAAAGGATTTACACCTGTCTCTACTTTTCGAAGTGAGCATACGACATTTACTTTTGATGATGGCCATGAAACATACTCACCAAGTAACTTTAATCATAAATACGCAAATGATGATATTACATTAGTACAAGCTCTCGCCTTATCAGACAATGTATATGCTGTGAAAACCCATCTCTTTCTTGGAATGGATACTCTGATTGAGACTGCAAAAAAATTTGGAATTCACTCTGAAATGGCGGATGTTCCATCATTAGCATTAGGAACATCCAATGTACGACTAATTGAAATGGCAAATGCCTATAGTCTATTTGCAAATGGTGGAAGAGCAGTAGAACCGATTTTTATTACAAAAGTAGTTGATCATGAAGGTAATATTATTTATGAAAATAAAAGAAAACCCGAGCAGTCACTTGACCCTGATGCAACATTTGTAATGACACATATGTTAACAGGTATATTTGATGAACGTTTAAATGGGTATACAAAAGTGACAGGGCAAAATATCATACCGAAAATATCCCGCATTTATGCAGGGAAATCTGGGTCGACAAATACAGACAATTGGATGATTGGCTTTACACCGAGTTTAGTGACGGCTGTTTGGACAGGCTATGATAAGGGAAAACCAATTACTCGTACAGATGAAAAACAATATTCGAAAAATCTTTGGGTACAAATTATGGAGGAATCCTTAAAGGGTGAACCTGCCCAAACGTTTAAACCGACAAAAGGTGTCGTTGGAGTTCCTATTCATCCAGAAACAGGCTTACTTGCAACAAAGGATTGTCCGGTTAGCAGGTACACATATTTTATTAAAGGAACGGAGCCAACAGAATATTGTACAAAACCAGACAAGCCTATAAAAGAACATCGTAAAAAGGACGAAGCAAAACAAGATAAACCGTGGTACAAAAAGTGGTTTAAGTGGATTAATTAAAGTAAAGTGAAAAAATCAGTGGGCAAATGATGCTCACTGATTTTTTAATCGTTCTTATAGCCGTCACATACGACAATTATTCAATACATCCAAGATCACGCTTTAATTGTTCACTTGATCTTTCCCATATTCCACCTTCTTGTTCCTTTAAAAACTCAGCCAAGACCTTTTTTGAAGATTCATCCATATGGTCAACAATGAAATGTCCTTTCATCGATTTATCCATGCGATTAACGTGTTCCGGCAATGATTTATAACCCCGACGAGCTGCCCGATCTGCAATTAATTCACAAGCAGTTACTCCATAATAAAATGGACCGTCTTCATTCCGTTCAATTGTTACCCACACGAGCCAGTACGGTTTCCCATTTGGAACTTCTTCTTTATTTGGCACGAACTTAAGTCCCTTTTCTACTTTACTTTTCGCATGCATGGCACCAACATCAACAAATGCTGTTTTTTCGTTAATGTCGATAAAAACGGGTGTGACATTTTCTAAATTTAATACACCTGTACCAAATCCCTTATGTCCATCAGTCGGGTCATTTTTTATAATATTAAATTGGACTGTCTTTTTTTCTTTTTTTTCTTCCATAATAAAACCTCCCACATGATATCGAATTAAAAGATTTTAACAGAAGGCTGTTTTCATAACATTGTTGTTATTTTTGAGAATCCAGCCAAAAAAAACAATTGTAAGAAATCAAGGATGCCGTAAAAGAAAAATGGGATAACCGTCTGAAGTACTGGACCTAAAGTAATATTATATAATGGATCAACCACGATAAGGATGAGAAAGATAATCATCCCATACACTTCGTATTGTGACATTTTCGCCCGAGTACTTGGTGATACAACATCTTGAATCATCCGATAACCGTCTAATGGGGGAAGCGGCAATAAATTAAAGACAAATAGCAAAACATTTAAATATGTAAACCAATAAAAAAGTTCATAAATAGATTTACCAAGAGTGCCTTCCCAACCAAGATTCATCGTTACCATTAATAACAATCCACCTAATACTGCCAATATAAGATTACTTAACGGACCCGCTAAAGAAACAAGCACGCCAGCTAAACGTGGATTTTTAAAATGGAAACGATTAACTGGGACAGGTCTTGCCCAACCAAAACCAGCAATTAACAAGACAATGGTGCCAATCGGATCAAGATGTACCATTGGATTTAGCGTTAACCGACCTTCATTTTTTGCGGTTGAATCCCCAAACTTATAGGCAACAGCTGCATGGGCGTATTCATGAACTGTAAAAGCAATAATTAAAGTAATAATAATGTAGGGCATGACTTCAAGCGGAAAGGCTAGAAAATTAAAAACATCCATAGATTCGCTCCTTTTTCTTATCTTTTATCACTTATTTTATCATCTATTACCATAGAACTCACTTTTTATTAACTTTAAATGTATTTTCTTTTTCTTTTAAAACTGTGATAATATGAGTTTATAAATTGATACTTACCATTGGAGGAGATTCATATGCCATATGTAACTGTGAAAATGTTAGAAGGACGTTCCGACGAACAAAAGAAAGCATTAGTAGAAAAAGTTACTGAAGCAGTTGTTGAAACGACTGGGGCAAGTAAAGAGAAAGTTGTCGTTTTTATTGAAGAAATGCAGAAGCAACATTATGCCGTTGCAGGAAAACGGATGAGTGATAATTAAATCATCAAAAAAGAGAATCCATACTCGTAAGGCGACGATGTAAACGAGTCTATCATACAGTATTTAAAAAGGGGAGTCTTATCGAATAAGACGTTCTCTTTTGAATCACAAAACACAAAAAAATATTTGAATTAGCACAAGAAAAAGCATGGAGATTCCATGCTTTTTTATCATTAGAACTTACGGATATACACATGGAAATTGGGTGGAACTGGTATTAAACACATAAAAAGTAAATCCTGCTTTTTGAGCGTTATTTTACATTTTCATACCTCAAAAGAGAACTCGTTATGCTAATTTCATGGACTTCTTTGATTTAAAATAAAAAGTAATAGTATAATTAATTAATTAATTTTATTTATTTTTTACTAAATAAAATTAATAAAAACTTGAATATTATTTATCAGTTAATATATAATGGTACTAACAATGGTGAAGGAGGAAAAAGAATGAATCGGGATGAAGTGCCGAATTGGATTTTGGCATTAGATAAAGAATCTGTTGAATTTATACGAAAATTTGTAATGAACTCTGGCTCATTGAAGAATATGGCTGATATTTACAATGTGTCTTATCCAACGGTTCGTGCCAAGTTGGATTCATTGATTAAAAAAATCGAGTTAAACAGTAAAAAGGATGACGTGGAGTTCGTCAAAATGATAAAGAATTTAGTCATTGACGAACGGATCAGCTTAGATACAGCAAAATTAATTATTGATAAATATAAAAACGAAAGAAGTGACGTTTAGTGGAAAAGGTGTATGAATGGTTAATCGTTTTTGGCATTATTGGACTTCAATATTTCTTATCTCGAAGACAGAAGGCTTTTTGGGGAGCAATTCTTCCCATTGCATATATCGTCTTAATGATTACGTTGTTGGTTGCAAAAGGTTTTCATGAATGGGGTTCTGTAGTTTTTTATTCTATTTTGGGATTACTTGTGTTATTTGGAATTTGGGGTCAAGAAAGAGAGGAGTTAAACAAGAAAAGACAAAAAGAATTAGAAAAAATTCAAGCACAGGATTTATAAAAAACAATTTCTTGTCAATACCAAATATCCTTTTGACATAGTAATTCGCACACATTTTAGCACCGTATTTACCATAATGGGAATGTTTATTCTCCAACGTAAAATTAGGTTGCGATTTGCTATGCGAATTGACTTTCAAACAACTGATAAATGCTGATATATCAAAAAAAGAAAGGGTATAAAACCATTGCGATTCTATACCCTATTTGTGTTGCTAATTTAATTTTTGTGATTCTAAAGGGAACATCTTACTTATCGAAGACCCTCCTTTTTTAAAAACTTCTTATGCTAGGACGGACTTATTCAGTAATAGAGGTATCCCCTGTTTCTCCCTCTAAGGATGTTGATGTTGACATTAATTTTAATACAGCAATATATTCGAATGCTTCATCAATTTCTTCGCGCGTATATCGTTGCTTACTTTTAACTTGGTCAATTTTTTCGTAAATGTCTTCTTTCGGTAAGTTGTCAAAATATAACACGGTAGAAACAAGTTCTAAAAACCGAGAGCTTTTTTCATTCATATCAATTAAGCAGAAATCTAATGACGGCGGTAGTTTTTGTGTAACTAGGTCAAGAAACTCCTCTCCATTTTCCGTTAATTGGTAACGATACTGAAAATACCCGCCCTTTTTCTCTTTCACTTCATCGAGAAACCCCATATTCACAAGTTCCTCTACTTGCAATGTTAATTCCTCTGAATACGGTCCATAAAAATGAAAGTTGAATTTTTCGCGGTAAGGGAAGGATAGTCTTTTTGCAATATAGATCATTTTTTGTAACTTTTTCCGCCCGATAACCTCTTTTGCTGATCGGATTGCATAAAGAATTTTGGCATGTTCAAAAAGCATTCATTTCATCTCCTACTTTATCAACTACTTTATATTTGGGCTTGGGCATATTCTTGATTGTGATTAGGTCAACTGTTCATGCCTAGTAATTCTTGAATTTGTCTTTTCTCAGTTTTCTTAGTGGATTCATCCTTCACCAGATCAAGAGGAAAATATAACTTATGATCTGTTCGTCGTTTCCCGCTAATCGCTTCAACAATTTCAGACTCCCGAGATAATTCACGAATTTCCCCATCTGGCATCGATAATTGGATTGGTAACCGCTCCCCTTCCTCACCAGGTCGATAAAAATCATACGGGAGATCCGAGGAAGAGTCGAGTACTAAATAGTATTCTGGGTTTATACCCGCTTTAGTAAATAAGCTCACAAGATTCATATATTTTTTATATTCTGTGGCTGGGTCAAACTCAATATATTTAAATAAGTTTCTATTTAAAAAGCGATAACATAAATCTTTTAAAATCGGATCATCCTCTTCTTGCCAAACATGAAAATAGTATAGAACGACGGATTCATCCAATTCTAAGTAATCTTTTAACTTCGGTTGTTCGGAAAAAAGGGTAATAAAATGCTTCGGTTCATGTTTAAATTGGTAAAATTGCCCATATAGTTCTTTTGCACGATGGAGGATTTTTTGTAAAATTACTTCTGCAGATCGAGATACTGGGTGAAAATATACTTGCCAATACATTTGATACCGGCTCATTATGTAATCTTCAACTGCATGCATCCCACTCTTCTTAAAAACAACTTGATCTTCCCGAGGCCGCATAACACGCAAAATTCGTTCCATATCAAAATGTCCATAACTCACTCCAGTAAAATAGGCATCTCTTAATAAATAATCCATTCGGTCAGCATCAATTTGGCTGGAAATTAAACTAATGACTAGTTTATTCTCCGATGTTTTGGCAATCACCTCAGCTACTTTTTTAGGAAAATCAGCCTCGACTCTATTTAGTACTTGATTGACCTCTGTATCTCCTAAAATAATGGATTGAGTAAAATATTCATGATCCAATTCAAATACTTTTTCAAATGCATGGGAAAACGGACCATGTCCTAAATCGTGGAGTAATGCAGCACAGAGAGATAGAAGTCGATCAGATTCATTCCACTTCGCTCTACCTTTAAAGACATCGTCGACAATTCGCCGGACAATTTCGTACACACCTAGCGAATGGCTGAAACGGCTATGTTCTGCACCATGAAACGTAAGAAATGTCGTACCTAGTTGTTTAATCCGTCTTAGTCTTTGGAACTCTTTCGTACCGATTAAGTCCCAAATTACCCGATCACGAACATGAACATAACTATGGACAGGGTCTTTGAAAACCTTCTCTTCTCTCAATTTTTCCGTTGCGTAACCCATAGTAAACCCTCTTCCTTTATTTCATGTATCCATTATATCGAGTTTTCCCGTTCGTTTCATCCCTTTCCACATTTTTTCACTCAACTGTTTTTCAAAACTTTATTTTTATCGGCATAGTCAGATACTTTCCTCTAATGTCATTCATTCATAATAAAATTACATTCGTAAATATTAACAAATAAAAAAGGGCTGAACGGTTCCACAGCCCATGTTAAAATAATCATTTCAATTTTTGCTTTACTTTCTCCATTAATTCATCTTCCGTTAAAGCCGCAACAGGACGGTTGTTAACAAAAGTAAACGTTTTTTTCCGGCCTGGCCCACAGTAAGATTGACAACCAATCTTTATTTCTGCATCGGGGTCCAATTCTTTTAATTTGGGAATTAATGTTTTTAGATTCACTGCTTGGCAGTCAT
The DNA here is from genome assembly GCF_001244735.1 of Bacillus andreraoultii. Lineage (GTDB taxonomy): Bacteria > Bacillota > Bacilli > Bacillales > Caldibacillaceae > Caldifermentibacillus > Caldifermentibacillus andreraoultii. The sequence goes on along the minus strand of NZ_LN868937.1, from coordinate 235,577 downwards.
CGCAAACTCGAAATTCGTTTGCCATTTTTCTACAGTCCTTTCAATACGAAAATTTCTTTATGAAAATCCGTCTGGAAATGATATATTTTGTTGAACGATGTCAATTAATCACTAATTGGTATTGTACAACCAAGGAATTTGAATATCAAGTATGTGAAAAAGAGTTGATTAAATTGTAAAATATTCATTTTTCCTAAACGTATTGTCATTCAACATATACGCTAACTAAAAAAAATAAAAAACTATTATCCTTTTATCTTTATTTGTATAAATTTCTAAAAAAATGTCCATCATAGTACTACTGAACTTTAAAAAGGGAGTCCTTTATCCAAAAACTAACAAACATGTAATAAGGACAATAATAAACGAATTTGGGAGTTGAGAATAATGAAAGTACGTCAAGATGCATGGACAGATGAAAATGATTTATTGTTAGCAGAAACCGTTCTACGACATGTTCGAGAAGGAAGTACTCAATTAAATGCTTTTGAAGAGGTTGGTGACAAGTTAAACCGAACAAGTGCAGCCTGTGGTTTTCGTTGGAATGCAGTTGTACGCCATAAGTATGAGAAAGCATTACAATTAGCTAAAAAACAACGGAAACAGAAACAAAGATTATTAGGAAAAGATCACGGTGGAAAGAAAAAGCTGTTATATCAACCACCGATGCCAACATTTGAAGAATTGGAACTATCAACAGAATTAAGTCCAGTTGGAAGTGAAACGACAGAAAATCATGATGCCATACCTACGATTGAGCATCAAGTTGTTACACCAAGCGCAACGACAACAGTAGCAACACAAAATATTACGATGGATACAGTCATTCACTTTTTACAAAACTTGAACAATTCCAATCTACAAGCAACCATTTATAAAAGCGAGAATGAAAGATTAAAACGGGAATTAGCAGAATTACGAAAACAAAATGCAGAACTGGAAGAGAAAGTAAAGGAATTAGAAGAAAATTCAACAACGATGCAAGAAGATTATGAGACATTAGTAAAGATTATGAATCGAGCGAGAAAGCTTGTATTATTTGATGAAGAGGAGGCACCGTCATCAACTTTTAAGATGGACCGTAACGGAAATCTTGAAAAAGTTGCTGAATAACGGTTTGGTAACAACAGAATATGAATATACGAGGAGCTGGACTAAATACAGCTCCTTTTCATCCTTCATACAACAGGTAAAAGAGAAGTTGATGATCATTTAGCGCCTGAATATCGTCCAACATTACTTCGGTAGCCATTTTTCATTACGCTCAATGACCCTTGTATAATACCGTTCATATAAGTTACTTTCTTCTGCAGTTAATTGACTACTGTAAAATTTCCCACCACTAATTTTCTGTAAAACTTGCAAAAATCGCATCATACATTGTTCAATAGTTAAATTTATCCCTAACAATTCTGTTAAAGAAGCCATTACTTCAGGCCTTATTTTCGGATATTCAAATTTCGTTTCCGTATTTTTCAAGGCTTTTTCGTAAAATTGACGAATCACTTCCGCACGCTTGCTCCCGCTACCTGTTACACATAAATAGATTTGTACAGCGACACCTTTTTTTACACGCCGTTGTGAAATTCCCGCGAACTTTTTCCCATTAATGCTTAAATCATAACTCCCTGGGCAATAAGAACCATGGATTTCACGTGCCTCAATTTGGTCAGTTAAATCGGCAAACATTAGCTGTACAAATCGATACATCGCTTCATAGCCACGGTTAATATCGATTCCCTTTTCTTTTTCTGGGAAGATTAGAGTGATATTTAATACACCTTCATCTAAAAAGACCGCTAGTCCACCTGAAGTACGTACAATATATCGGAAACCTTCTTCTTCTAAATAACTTAGTCCGTCTTCTAAATGAGGCAGTCGAATATCTTGAATCCCCAAAATAATGGAATCATAGTGTACCCACGTCCGGGCAACTGCTTTTGACTTGCCTGTTCCTACTGATTCACATAACGTATCATCCATCGCGAATGATTGAAGTGGATGAAACAATGGACCTAAGCTAGATTGATCAATAATTCTCCATTCTGATTGTTGAAGAAGTGAAAGAACATCTTCCATACGTTATTCTCCTATCTACAACGTAAAAGCACCTCACCTAGGCTTTTACTTGACTATCACGAACAGTCATGACCGTTCTAGTTATAAAGAAAAAGTTGACTTACTCGCCTTCATTAATATGTAAAAGGTTTTTCCATAAGCCAACTTTCTTAACTCTTCCTATTCCTTTATAAATTCTATTGTAAGCTTTGTGCTGCAGTAATTAAAGCTAATTTATAGACATCTTCTTCATTACAGCCACGGGATAAATCATTTACAGGGGCATTTAATCCTTGTAAAATTGGTCCGACAGCTTCAAAATTCCCTAAACGTTGAGCAATTTTATAACCGATATTTCCTGCTTCTAAACTTGGGAAAACAAATACGTTTGCATCTCCTTTAATAACAGAACCTGGTGCTTTTTTCTCAGCAACAGATGGTACAAATGCAGCGTCAAATTGGAATTCCCCATCTACAACTAAATTTCGATTCATTTCTTTCGCTAATTTTACTGCTTCTGCTACTTTTTCAGTTTCTTCTGATTTCGCTGATCCTTTTGTCGAAAAACTTAACATCGCCACTTTCGGATCAATATCAAACATTTTTGCTGTTTTTCCACTTTCAACCGCTACTTCAGCTAAACCTTCTGCATCTAATGTAATATTGATGGCACAGTCTGCAAATACATATTTTTCATCACCACGAACCATAATGAACGCCCCTGAAGTTCTCTTAACACCTTGTTTCGTTTTAATAATTTGTAGTGCTGGACGAACTGTATCTGCAGTAGAATGAGCGGCACCACTGACAAGGCCGTCTGCTTTATGTAAATAAACAAGCATTGTTCCGAAATAGTTTTCATCTTTTAATAATTGGCGAGCTTGTTCTTCCGTTGCTTTTCCTTTGCGTCGTTCCACAAATTTTTCTACAAGCATGTCCATTTCAGGATATGTATTCGGATCTAAAATTTCAATACCTTCTATAGATAGACCTAACTCTTCTGCTTTATTCGTTAACTCTGATTCATTACCTACTAAAATTGGTTTTAAAATATTTTCCGCTGCAAGGCGTGACGTTGCTTTTAAAATTCGTTCATCAGACCCTTCTGGAAAAATAATTTTCAAATCTTTTCCAGCTACTTTTTCTTTCACAATTGAGAATAAATCCATGTATTACATCCTCCTTTAAAATATCCATTTTTAGCATACTATTTGTGAAAAAAAATGCAAGTCATATATGTTATTGTGAAAAAATATTACACGTGTATGCGTATTGTTCTTCAATTTCTGACAGACTATTCTTTCAAGCAGAAGAAAATAAAGCGGATAGCAAAGATGTTTTATTCACAAATTTGTCAAATGCATGAAAGGAGAATTTAAAAGTTAAATTATGTTATAGTATAGGAAAATTGAACAAGGAGTGTTTCCAATGAGTGAGGCAGTACAAACGTTAGATGGTTGGTATTGTTTACATGATTTTCGTCATATTGATTGGACTTCATGGAAAAAATTATCTTCTGAAGAGAGACAAAAAGCACTTGATGAATTTCGACGTATTTTACATAAATGGCAAATGGTTGATGAAGAAAAACAAGGTAGTCACGCATTTTACTCGATTGTTGGCCAAAAGGCAGATTTTATGTTCATGATTTTACGTCCAACAATGGATGAATTAAATGAAATCGAAACAGCATTAAATAAAACAACATTGGCTGAATATTTAATCCCTGCCTATTCCTATGTATCTGTCGTAGAATTGAGCAGCTATTTAGCAAAGGATGATGGCAGTAATCCGTATGAAAATCCTTACGTCCAATCTCGACTATATCCTTCACTTCCAAAATCAAAATATGTTTGTTTCTATCCAATGGATAAACGTCGTGAAGGAAATGATAACTGGTACATGTTATCAATGGAAGAACGCCGCGAATTTATGAGAAGTCACGGATTAATTGGTAGAAGCTATGCAGGTAAAGTAAAGCAAATTATTACTGGATCTGTCGGTTTCGATGATTGGGAATGGGGTGTGACACTATTCTCAGATGATGTTCTTCAATTTAAAAAGATTGTTTATGAAATGCGCTTTGATGAAACAAGTGCACGATTTGGTGAATTTGGTTCATTCTTCGTCGGAACCTTACTTGATAACGAACGTTTTGAAGCAATGATGAATATTGAATAGACTCGATTACAATTATTTAAGGTCACGAAAATTTTCTCAACTCATTATGAACCATTTGCAATGGGGTACTACGGTCATTCACGACAAAATTGTACGATAAAAGAGCAAGAATGAGGAGCACAGGCGGTTGCTCCTATTTTTTTGTCATCTTTTCAGGAATAGCAAAAAGACTTCTGCATATATATGAAGTGTAGTCATTCTATTTCCTTTTAAAGCTATGTTTTCCTACAAACCTCCTACTACATGAAGTAATTTCTTTAAATCTATGAACCATCACTAACAATCCCTCATACAATGGAGATTAGAGCCTAACTCTTTTTCTGAAATGGGGGATTATTTTTGGCTGTCATTGCTACTAACGAAGCAGAAATTAAACTGCTTGCAAGACTAATCAGAGCGGAAGCCGAGGGTGAGGGCAACCTCGGTATGCTGATGGTCGGGAATGTTGGTGTCAACCGTGTTCGAGCAGACTGCCTTGACTTTCGCGATGTTCGAACCTTAAGGCAGATGGTATTTCAATCTCCGGGTGGTTTTGAAGCTACTCAAAAAGGATATTTTTATCAGCCAGCCAGGCAAAATGAAATTCGCTTGGCAAGGAGAGTAGTGAATGGAGAGCGATTCCATCCTGCATCCAATTCGTTATGGTTTTTCATGCCTACTGAAGGCTGCCCTGCCCAATGGTTTAACCAATGGAATTCCGGTCGTCATAAGTCACATTGTTTCTACTCTCCAAGTCAATCCGTATGCCCTTCTGTTTTCTAACTTTATTCAAAGATTTCCCCCACTGCTACAAGTGGAGGATGAATGCAAGAGGCCAAACTGCTAAGGGTTCAAATTCCGCTGAAATAAAGGAACGCAAGACTTGTGGCGCTCAAACAGTGTGGATTTTCCTAAGTGACCAACATCGTGTTGACCTAAAGCCCCCGGCGGATGCCACGATTTTTCAAAGGGAACTTTTCTTTAAGGAAGCTCGAAAAAAAGTCGGGCACAAATGCGGCTTGGTGCATTTCATATTAGGCAGTTTCAAAATAGGGATACGTCTACCCTTCAAGACTGTCAAAAGATGAATGATCGATTTTATGAGGAGGTTTTTTTATGTCCAATCAAGGAACTTACGGAGGCTATAATAACTCTAATTACCGCCAAGTGAATCCTTACCAAACTAATACGGGGTATCAATTCTCCCAACCTGTCCAGCAGGGTCAACAACAAGGTGCTGCTTTTATGCCTACTTTTCCACAAATTCCAGCTGGAACAATGATGCAAACGCCAGGGATGGCATCAACTGGCGTTCAAGTACCTGGCATGCTTCCAATCGAACAATCATACATTGAAAATATTTTACGACTTAACAAAGGAAAATTAGTTACCGTTTATATGTCATTTGAAGGCAGTCAAGAATGGAATTCAAAGGTTTTTCGAGGAATTGTCGAAGCTGCAGGCCGTGATCATTTAATCTTAAGTGACCCTGAAACTGGCTATCGTTACTTATTACCAATGGTTTACTTTAATTATGCTGTTTTCGAAGAGGAAATTTCCTACAACTATCCGTTTGCTCCTGGATTTCAACAAGCGGCAACATATCAACCACGGTAACCGATGAAAGGCTGTAATTGGAAAAAAGGTAAATCCATTTACAGCCCTATTTTTCTTATATATTCATATACGATATCTTGATTAAAATAATTTACTAGAAGCGACCATTAATAATATCCAGGCCGCTAAGAAGGATACTCCTCCAATTGGTGTAATTGCACCGAGTACTTTTATTCCACTAATACTTAAAATATATAAACTTCCTGAAAATAGGACAATCCCAACAAAGAATAACCAACCTGACCAAGAGAGTAATGAACTGTCTGGAAACTTTGATAGGAGAATGCCAATTGCTAGTAGGGCTACTGCATGAAACATTTGATACTGGACACCTGTTTGCCACGTTGATAAATAATGGTCACTTAATCTTCCTTCTAAAATATGTGCTCCGAAAGCCCCTAAAGCTACTGATAAAAATCCATTTAACCCACCTAAAAATAAAAAGATATTCATTGTCCTCTCCCTTTCTTATTAGAAGTCAAATAAAGAATCGCCATTTGCCCCATCATCTGTTTGTAGTTTTTTCTCCATTAACGTATTCGGCTGACTGACCACTACAGTCGGTTGAGTTGGTAGTGATTGTGTCTGTACTGGTTTTACATACTCTTCATGCCGTCTATTTCCGCTTGTTTCTTCAAGAATAACTTCACAAAGGGTTTTAATCGCCTGCACATGTTCTCGTATTTTGGCATCGGCGTTTTCTAGTCTTGCCTCATTTATTTTCTCACCCATTTTATTCAAAAGAGATTGATAAGAGATTTGCATCATTTCACCTTCTTTTCAGCTATTTTTTTCGGACAAGCTGAATAACTATCCTTATTTTATCTAGAAATGGAACGGAATAGCAAGCTATGAGTATATCGGCTATAAAACACAAACAATATCGCTTATGCCCGTTTGCGATTACCGATGAAGATTCCCCGCTAAACCTACATGATTCGACATATTCCATGTTAAAATAGCATCGACCAGCAATTATTGTTACACTAAGTTTATAAAAATGATAAAGGAGATGACGAAGTGGTAAAGTATCCTTCTTGGATTGAGGAAAGAAATGGCGTGCTATGGCTCACAGAAGATGATCGCGACCATTTAAAAGTTAGTTATCGTTTAAAGAATATTATTTTCTCAGAGCAATCACCGATTCAACATGTTATGATTGTGGAATCCGATGATTTTGGTCGAATGCTTGTTCTTGATGGGGTCGTTCAAACGACTGCGATGGACGGTCATATTTATAATGAAATGATTACTCATGTCCCACTCCAACTCCATCCGAATCCGAAAAGGGTCCTTATCATTGGTGGAGGTGACTGTGGGGCAGCAAGAGAAGTAACGAAATACGAAACGGTTGAACAAATAGATATGGTCGAAATTGACGAGCTTGTCGTCTCTTCCTGTAAAAAGCATCTCCCAGAAGTATCAGGAAACTTAAATGACCCAAGGGTGAACTTTATTTTCACAGACGGATTACAATTTGCTCGAGAAAAGACGGATGAATACGACATCATTATTGTTGATTCTTCTGATCCAGTCGGACCGGCAGAAGCTTTATTTGAGTATGACTTTTATCAACATTTACATCATGCATTAAAAAAGGATGGAATTCTTGTTTGTCAAAGCCAGTCACCTATTTTTCAACAAAAGATCGTGAAACAAACAAGAAAAAATTTTGAGAAATTATTTTCATATGCTAAAACATATACTGCAGTTGTTCCTACTTACCCAGGTGGAATGTGGAGTTTTACAATTGGTTCGAAAGTAAGTCCAATTCATACGTCACTAGTAAAAGGAAAACATGTAGAGACCCATTATTTTAATCAAGAAGTTTTACAAAATTGCTTTGCTTTACCTGAATTTTTGAAAAGGATTGTTCCGAATGATTAATAGAAGATGAAAAAACTTTTCGCCACAGAAGATAAGAAGCACGTAAAACCCGCCTTTCCAATGAGAAGGCAGGTTTTACACTTTTACTGTATGAGATTGTTTATCGTTCGTTATCTACTTATCGTTTTAATTGAACTTTAAATTTATAACGGTCGGCACGGTAAACAGATTTGACAATCTCCACTGGAACGCTATTTTCCAAAAAAGTTCGTTGCTCAATTAAAAGTACTGGTGCCCCTTTATTTATATCTAAATATTGTGCTTCATCTATATCAGCAATGGAAGATTCAATACTTTGTGTAGCATTTGCAATTTTCAACTGTAGGTGTCCTTCGATGAATTCATACAAGGACTGATTCGTAATGATGTCTTCGTCTAATCCTCTACAAAGATTGGCATCAATATAAGTTGTTTCTAAAGCAATTGGGACACCATCGGCTAGGCGGATCCTTCTAATTTCATAAACAGGACTATGTTCATTGATTTCTAACTGTTTAGCGATTGAGGGACTAGCAGTAATTGTCTCAAAGCTTAACAATTGACTTCCTGGTTTCAATCCCCTTCTGATCATATCCTCCGTAAAGCTTGTAATACGAGCAAGAGGCTGTTCAATTTTTCCCTCTGCGACATAGGTTCCTTTTCCTTGAATTCGATATAAAAACCCGTCATGAACTAACTTTGTAATCGCCTGTCTCACTGTCATCCGACTGACACCAATTTCTTCTGCATATTCTCGTTCAGATGGTAGTAAATCACCAGGCTTCAGTATTCCTTTTTCAATTTGCTCTTTAATTGCCTCTTCCAACTGAAAATAAATGGGCACATGAGACTTTTTATTAATGATCAAGTTTCCCATCTCCACTAAGTTGAACATCTGAAAGTGATGCCTCATCAGCAATAATCGTTACATTTTGATGTTTTTGTAAAATGGATGCTGGGAAATCCTCTGTAACTTCTCCATTTATTAATTTTTTCATCGCTTCCCGTTTTTTCTCACCTGATGCAAGAAGAATAATCTCTTTCGCCTCCATAATTGTACCGATTCCCATCGTAATTGCATGGGCTGGAACATGTTCGATACTTGGAAAATAACGTGCATTCGCTTGTCGTGTTTCTTCTGTCAATCCAATGACATGAGTCCGAGAGTTAAAAGAAGTGCCAGGCTCATTAAATCCAATATGACCATTTTCACCTATACCTAAAATTTGTAAATCAATACCGCCAATTTGTTGAATGCGCCCTTCATAATCTTCACATTCTTGCTTTACATTACTTGCTTCTCCATTAGGAATATGTGTATTCTCTTTTTTGACATTAATATGGTTAAAAAGATGTTCGTTCATATAATAGCGGTAACTATTTTTATCAGAACCTGGTAAGCCGATATATTCGTCCAAATTAAAAGTCACTACTTGTTCATAACTCGTTCCATTTTGTTGATGGTCTTGTATTACATTTTTATATGTTCCTTCAGGAGTCCCACCAGTCGCTAATCCTAAAACGATATTCGGTTTGTTTTTTACTCGTTCAATGATAAATTTTGCCGCCGTATTACTCAGTTGTTCGTAATCTTTTACTTTAATAATTTTCATCATAATTCCTCTCCAATCGTATAGCTCATTTTCCCCCATTCTGTTTCTGGGATTAAACTCCGTCGTTTTTCTCATACGCTAACTTCCCCATACAATACGTATATTGAACATTTAATTGATCGTCTAAAATAACAATATCAGCGTCTTTCCCTACTTCTATGCTTCCTTTTCTATCAAAAATATTTAATTGTACGGCTGGATTAACCGAAGCCATTTGAATTGTTTCCTTCAGTGTACAGCCTGAAAACTCAATCATATTTTTAACTGCTTGACCGAGCTTTAAAATACTACCAGCTAAAGTTCCGTCGGCTAAAGTAGCTCTACCATCTTTCACATGAACATCTTGCCCGCCTAAGTCATACGTACCATTAGGTAAACATTTTGCTCGCATTGCATCCGTAACTAAAATTAAGCCATCATCATGCTTTTGTTCATACGCCAATTTGACCATTTTCGGATGAACATGAACGCCATCTACGATCATCTCTGCTTTTAGCTCTTCATGAAGGAAAGCTGCACCGACAACGCCAGGTTCGCGGTGATGCAAACCACGCATTTGATTATATAAATGTGTTACATGAGTTGCACCCGCATCGATTGCTTCCACCACTTGATCATAAGTCGCATTCGTATGCCCAATTGAAGCGATAACCCCATGACTGTTTAGATGTCGAACAAAAGGTAATCCTCCTGGTAATTCAGGAGCAACCGTTACTAATTTAATCATATTATTCGTAAGCTTTTGCCATTCTTCAAAAATTTCAATATCTGGGTTAATCATAAATTCTTCTGGCTGTGCACCAGCTTTTTCACTATTAACAAACGGTCCCTCTAAATGAATACCTATAATTTCAGCTCTTCCTGGTGTGGAGCCATTTTTAATATAATCACCTACATTACGAAGCGCCTTTTCAATTGCATCTACATGTTGAGTCATTGTCGTTGCAAGAAAACTCGTCGTTCCTTCTTTCGGTAACGACTCGGTCATCGTATCTAAAGCTTCCTTTGTAGCGTCCATCGTATCTGCTCCATTTACTCCATGAATATGCATGTCAATAAAACCAGGAACAGCAATATAGTTTTCTAAAATGGCAACTTCTGTATAATCATCACCATCTGTTTGTAAGTTCTCTACATCGCCAATGTCCGTTATTTTCCCATCTTCCATCTTAATGTATCCGTGTTCGATCATTTGATCTCCTGCAAAAACTCTCATATTTTTGAGAAGGATCCGGTTTGAAGTATTGTTCATTTTCATTACTTCCTTTCTTATATTTTAAGCTTATCATTTACCTTATCTAGTTGTCTATACCATTTTGAGTCAGCTTTATTTTCGGAAAGTAAAACTGTAAATCTCCACTTTATATTATCCGGCTTAATCTCTGTACTCTTCCAAATTAATATGCTGAATTTTTTGCACATTAATTTGGAAGAGTATTTTTTATGATGATTTCACACAATTTGGGGATTACCTTAGAGGAATATGCTATGAGAGGAAAAAGTAACAATTTTCCTGTTTTTAATAAGTGTCACATTGTATAAATGTCAATAGGTTTATGTACACTTTTGATTGTTGTATTTTGCAATAGAAAAGTGCAGAAAAATGCAGAGGTTTGCAATCATTTTTGGATCACAGAACTCTTCTATGAACCTATTTTTGTTCTTTCACACGATTTTCGGGATCATAGATTCGTTCTATGAACCCATTTTTGATCCTTCAACCGATTTTCGGGCTCATAGATTCGTTCTATGAACCACTTTTTGCGGAATCCACATCATTTTCGGCTCATAGAACTCTTCTATAAACCCTTTTTCGTGGAAACTCCATTATTTTCAGCTCATAGCCCCCTTCCATGAACCAATCCCCGAAGAATCCCCATTATTTTCAGCCCATAGCCCCCTTCTATAAAGGCTTTAATCTTTTTATTTATTTGACTGTGAATTATAATTAAATATAATTCTTCCAGAGGAGGTTGTACATTTTTATGGAGCCATTTAATAAATCGCGAGTGCAAGAACTAATTAATCAATTTGTAAATGAAGATGTTTATATACATTTAGAAACGACGAATGGTGCGTATGCAACTCATCATGACGCTTCATTTTTCAATGCCGGAGCGTTTATTCGCAATGCAAGGGTACGGTATGAAAGAGGAGCGATTGCCGGAGAAGGACCGTTTCGAGTTGGCCTTAAAATGGAATTCGGTTGGATTTATGGTGAAGGATTAACCCATTATGAGTTAGATGAATACGGGCGTCTTTTAATGGCCGGGTTAGATCCTTCGGGTAAATTAGCAATCGCATTAGAAATTAGTCGAACACCATTTGAATAGATTTTAAAAGACTTAGTATTGAAAGGAGTTTTTTATTTATGATTGACAAAGAAAGGCATGTTCTAGTCGTATTCCCCCATCCCGATGACGAGGCTTTTGGCGTTTCAGGAACGATTGCTTCCCATGTTAAACAAGGGACACCCGTTACGTATGCGTGCTTAACATTAGGGGAAATGGGCCGGAACCTTGGGAACCCACCTTTTGCAACACGGGAATCTCTCCCGAAAATTAGAAAAAAGGAATTACAAAATTCAGCAAAGGCTATGGGTGTAAAAGATTTACGGATGCTTGGATTCCGTGATAAAACGGTGGAATTTGAAGATGAAGAAAAGGTTAGTAACCTCATTTCTGAAATCATTGACGAGCTAAATCCAAGCTTAATTATTACATTTTATCCTGGATATTCTGTACATCCAGACCATGAGGCTACTGGGAGAGCTGTTGTGCGAGCAGTCGAACGTCTTCCGAAAGAATCACGACCTAAACTTCATTGTGTCGCTTTTTCTAATAATTGTGAAGAGGAATTGGGGAAACCAGATATTATTCATGATGTACTTGCTTGTTCAAATGAAAAAATTGAGGCAATAAAAGCACATGAAACACAAACAGCCTTGTTTTACGATGATATGTCTAAGCGACTAGAAGCAAAAGACCCAGATGCGATAAAATGGTTACAATTTGAACGGTTTTGGACATATAAATGGAATGATTAATATGGGAGCTAGAGTCAGTTTTAAGCAGAAGCTGGCTCTATTTTTCTATTAGGCTATTATTGAAAACTTTGTTGTTATTCGCTCGAGTGGACGGGCATCCTTAGGACACGACCTCAGCCAGAACTGCTTCCTCGAATAATCTTCTTAGGCCCTTGCACCAAGGAATCATGCTTCAACAACAATAAACTTTTTCTTCAACAAGCAACAATCTTTAATAAAACGACCTATTTCAAACTACTACTTTAGGAGGATCACGGATGAATTACGAACTTCGCGAACTACAAATAGAAGATGGGGGAGAATTATTGCAGATGATACAGGAAATTGGTGGGGGAGGAAATGGATTCGTTAATAGCTTATATGCAGATAACATGGACCAGTTTAAACGGAAGCTAGTAAAAAACTTCGAAACTTCTCGCGGGATAAATTTATTGCCTAATATGGTACCGCAAACAATCTATTGGCTTTACGTCAATGGAATTCCTGTTGGCTACGGAAAATTTCGCCACTATTTAACGGATGCCTTGAGAGAACATGGGGGACATATTGGCTACTGTATTCGCCCGACTGCTCGAAAACAAGGTTATGCGACTATTTTATTACAGGAGATTTTAACGCAGGCAAAAAGGAAAGGGCTAACTGAAGTATTATTAACATGTGATGATGACAATATTGGATCCCGTAAAGTAATAGAAAATAATCGGGGAGTATTAGAAAAAGTACAAAATGGTAGCTGTTATTACTGGATATATCTAGAAAACTAGTTTATGGATTGCCTCTCCTAACCCCCAAATAAAATGGACGATTTAAAAAGTTCCAAGCACCCTTCAAAATCACAAGATAAAGAAATACAACCGATTCCTGTGCTTGAGGGTGCCTGGCTCTTTTGTTTTCCGACAGTTCACAAGATCAACCTATTTTTGTAAAACAGCTGGACTAACTCCTATAATTTCCTTGAAATACTTACAAGGCAACATTTCATCATCAAAACCATTTTCACGATAAAGATGGTCGATATAGATTTGGGCAATAACATAATCCCGATCGTTCTCAACTCGTTCTATCGCATGAGTTGCCAGCAATAAATTTGTCATTTCGTTTGCAATTCTTTTCGCGTGGTATGTTTGTACAGACTCAACTCCACCAGCTAGAGAGTAGAACATCAATTTTAGATTTTCGTATCGTTCTTTCACCTTTTCCAACCTTTTTCCATCCAAAGTTAAAGATTCTAATTTTTCTCCTACTTGTTTCAAGAACAACTGATGGACTTCGTATTTTTTCATTAGACGAAGTACTTCCAAACCTAAAATATTTGCCGTTCCTTCCCAAACAGTTAATACTTGAGCATCACGCAAAAGTCTTGGCGTAACAAAATCTTCAATATACCCGTTTCCTCCGTGGGTTTCAATCGCTTGGTGAGAAAAATCGATTGCTTCATCCGCAGTTCTTGCTTTTAACAAGGCTATATTTAGTCGGTTCATAGCTATTTGCTCCCGTGTGGCTTGTTCGGGATTTCCCATTACAAAGTCAAACAGTTCAATAGATTCAAATAGTGCAGAGAGTTGGACTTCAAAGCGAGCCTGTAACGTTGCCAATGTTTCTTGTATCATTGGGTATTGGATGATTGGACTCCCAAATGCACTTCTCCAATTAGCGTATTCAATTGATTCTTTTAGTGCCCGTTTCATAATCCCAAGTGAAGCAACCGCATTACATACCCTTGATAAATTTAGTGCTTCCATCATATAGTAAAAACCTCTTTTTGCATCACCAACAAGATACCCTTTCGCTCCTTCAAAAACAATCTCTGCAGAAGGAACTGCTCTTACGCCTAGTTTATCTTTCAATCTTCTTATTTGAATATGATTGATTGACTGATCCTCTTTACGCCACGGAACTAAAAATAAACTCAAGCCTTTTGTTCCTGGCTCACTCCCCTCAATCCGTGCTAATACCGCAGCAACGCCACACTGGCCCGCATTTGAGGCAAAATATTTTTCACCGTATATTCGGTACGTTCCATCATTTTGACAAACTGCCTTTACCTCGTTCGCTCCAACATCTGAACCACCTTGACGTTCAGTAAGAAAAGTAGCGCCTTCATACAGTTCAACTTCACCCGTCGACAAAACATGCGGTAAAAATTTTTCTTTTAATTCTACATCTGCATAATGGTCAATTACGTAAGCTACTGCCATTGAAAGTGTTACTGGACAATAAAATCCAGGCTCTACTTGAGAGAGGAGATAACCTTGTGCATAACTATATAAATAATTCCCTTTTTCACCTAACTCCGGTATCTCCTTGTGAACATAACCGACAATACCGGCATTGTAAGTATCACTTACTGTTTGTTTATATCCTTCATTCACCCAAATCTCAGAAACTTCTTCTCCAAACTTATTATATTTTACTAGTTTCGGTTGTCCGTCACGATCCGTATACGTTGCACGCTCATCAAACTCGTTATAACATTTATCATAAAATATATTTAATTCCCGCACCGCATATTCGTATAATTCAGGTTTTAACTTTTTCTTTAAGATTCGTATTAATGCCTGTTCTTGAGTTATGAATGTATTCATTTATTTTGCACCTTCTCTCTTAAAGGTTGTTTTAAAATTTTCCCTGTTGCATTTCGTGGAAGCTCATCAATTTGTTCATAGAGGCGTGGGATTTTATATTTAGCCAATTTATCCTTTAAAAAGTCTCTACATACTTGATCTAGATTATCTATTGGTTTACTAGCTACGATAAATGCTTTTGCTGTTTCTCCCCATTCTTTATGTGGTACACCAATTATTGCTACATCAACAATATCAGGGTGAGTTTTTAAGACATTCTCAACCTCAGTAGGATAAATATTAACACCGCCAGAGATAATCAAATCCTTTTTCCGATCGACAATCCAAATAAAGCCGTCCTCATCAATCTTTGCCATATCCCCCGTATAAATCCATCCATTCCGTAGCGTTTCACTTGTCGCTTCTTCATTCTTATAGTAGCCGACCATATTTCCATCCCCACGTAATAGAACTTCCCCTATTTCATCTGTCCCTACATCTTCTCCGTTTTCGTTTATAATCCGAATCTCACAATTTAGTGCCGCTCTCTTACCAACACTACCTGCCTTTGTCGAATGCTCCGCTGGACTTAAATACGTACCATTCGGACCGGCCTCGGTTAATCCATAAACACACATGAGTTGGTCTGTCTTAAACTTTTCCTGAATGAATTGAACTTCAGGTGCTGATAACGGTGCTGCTCCATAAACCCATCGTTTTACACTCGTTAAATCATACCGATTGATTTCTGGATGATTGGCAGTTGCTAAATAAACAATTGGCGCACCAAAGAAATGCGTAACTTTTTCCTTCGATATGAGATGTAAAAGCAAATCTGGTGTGAAGGTTGGTGCTAATACATGTGTTGCCCCGACGTACGTACCAGCTGCAAAAAACAAGTGTAATGGTGCGGAATGACTCAGAGGCATCATATGCAATAATATTGAATCATCATTTATTCCAGTCTCAATACACATCATCGTTGCCACAGTTAAAATATTCCGGCAAGAAAAGAGAACACCTTTTGGACTTCCGGTTGTTCCGGACGTATATAACATTGTCGATAAATCATCCTCCGTTAAGTCACATTCAATCATATCATTGGTACCGCCTTCAATTAAATCGTATAAATTCTCCACCCCTACAATCCCTGGTGCGGTAGAAATCCAATCTATTGCATATTCATTTATAAGTGGAGCAACTTGCGGCCATAAAATATGGTGTCCAATAAATGTCTTTGCTTCACTATGTTCAATAATATATTTCAGTTCACCCGTTGTTAATTTTGCATTTACAGGTACAATAATGGCACCTAGACGTTGAACGGCAAAATAGCTATAAACAAACTCAATTGTATTTGGCGAGAATAATACGACTTTCTTTCCCCTGGAAACACCACGATTTTTCAAAGCATTTGCAAGACGATTAACTACATCATCTACTTCTTTGTATGTTAAACGTAAATCTCCCGAAATAAACCCTACTTTATTTGCAAACTTTCTCCCATTACGAGCCAAGAGTTCTGAAATATTCATTTCCCTTTCTCCCCTTTTATATTACTTAGCCGTCTTTGAAAATCCTCAACTAATCCTTCCATCTCTTGTTTTAATGAAAGCATATCTTGAATTTTTTCCTCCACCTCCTTTATTTTTCTTAATCCATACTCAATCGTAACCTCAAGTTGTCTTTCTCCAGTACGGTCATCATCAAACAGCAAAATCATCTCGGATATTTCTTCTAAGGAAAAACCAAAACGTTTTCCTCGTAAAATGAGTCGAAGCCGCGCGCGATCTTTCCGTGTATACATTCTCTGTCCGCCATCCGTCCGCTTCGGATGAATTAATCCAAGCTCCTCATAATATCGAATTGTACGTGTGCTTACATCGAACTCTTCCGCTAAGTTTGAAATGGTATAAATGGTTTCCATACAAATCACAACTTTCCGATAATTTTATTTATATTATAGTTAACGTTTACGTAAAGGTCAATATAAAATTTTAGCTTTTATTAAAAAAGGGCCATCCCCAAAAATATGATCATCAAGAAAGTTGATATATCATAGTTTTGAAACATGAAAAGGGGCATCCAGAAATTACTTCTGAATAGCCCCTTTCGTTTCGCTTGTATTCTATTTTGCGGATCATTCCTTAATTCGGTATTGTATCGTTTCTAACGTTACTATTCATACTTTCCTGCTGGTGTTAAACGAATTTCCTACTATAAGTTAGACGATTATTTTTCCAACAAATAGATTCTAGCTTCATATGGTTTTAATGTAATTTCAACGGGTAGTTCATTTTCAACATTCGGGTAGTTTGCTAGCAACAATTGCGAGTGTTTCATAACTAACTCCTCAGGCCGGGTAAAGTCTGTTTCTTCTTCGCTGAAATTACAAATAACAATGGCTTGTTTATTTTCGAGTGTACGAGTATATACAAATAGCTTCGTATCATCTGGGAACAATAAATCATACGTACCATAGACAAATAATTCATGTTCTTTACGAATTTGAATCATTTTCTTATAATAATTCAAAATTGAATCAGGATCCTTTTCTTGCTGTTCAACATTAATATCAACGTAATTTTCATTAATTCCAAGCCACGATGTATTCCCCGTTGTAAACCCCGCCATTGGACTCGCATCCCATTGCATCGGTGTCCGTGAATTATCACGAGTTTTATTCCATACAACTTCCATAACCTCTTCATGGGAACGACCTTTTGCCCGCTCAACATTATAGTAATTGCGCATACTAATATCGTCATAATCTTCAATATTTGGGTATTTAACATTTGTCATCCCGATTTCCTGACCTTGATAAATATAAGGGGTTCCTTGCATGAAGAAATAGACCGTTGCGAGCATCTTGGCGCTTTCCTTCCAATACTCCTTATCATTCCCTATAGTCGACACACTTCGAGTTTGATCATGGTTTTCGAAAAAGAGTGCATTCCAGCCCCGATTTTCTAATCCCTTTTGCCATTTTGTTAACACTTTCTTTAATGCGACAACATCAAGCTTTTGCGTTACTTCTTTATCCCATAAGCCAAGATGTTCAAATTGGAAAATCATATTCATATAACCATGTTCTTCGCCAACCCAACGGTCCGCATCTTCAATTGTTACACCGTTTGCTTCTCCAACTGTCATAATGTCATAGTTTTTAAATGTATCTTGAGAAAACTCACTTAACCATTCGTCGATTCCTTCCACATTTCTTGTATACGGCATGGCATCAACATAATCTTCATTGTTTGGATTTGGTAAATCAGGAAAACCTGGTTGCTTTTTAATATGTGAGATTGCATCAATACGGAAACCATCAATCCCTTTATCAAGCCACCAACATACCATATCTTTCAACGCTCTTCTTACTTCAGGGTTTTCCCAATTTAAATCTGGTTGTTTTTTTGAGAATAAATGAAAGTAGTATTGGTCGGTTTCTTCATCATACTCCCAAGCGGAACCTTCAAAGATGGACTTCCAATTATTTGGCTCTTTTCCATCTTTGCCATCGCGCCATATGTACCAATCGCGTTTTGGGTTTTCCTTCGAGGATCGTGACTCAATAAACCATGGATGTTCGTCACTTGTATGGTTAACAACTAAATCAAGAACAACTTTTATCCCTTTCTTGTGGGCTTCGTCTAATAATTGATCAAAATCCTCCATTGTTCCAAACTCATCCATAATGTCTTGATAATCGGAAATATCATAACCGTTATCATCATTCGGTGACTTGAAAATTGGACATAGCCATATAATATCAATCCCTAAATTTTTTAAGTAGTCTAGTTTCTCAATAATGCCTTGAAGATCACCAATTCCATCCCCATTACTATCTTTAAAACTACGTGGGTATATTTGATATACAACGCTTTCTTTCCACCACTTTTTCTTCATGCTGCACACCTCTTTTTAGATTATTTTCACTGTTTATTTGTTAAATTTCATTTACAGTTGTTAGTTTTTTACATGATTCTCTTTCTATAATAACCGTCGGAATAAGTAAGCTTTTCTTTATCACATTCGGTTCATTCACTTGTTCGATTATCGCCTTTGCAGCCTCTTGTCCAAGCTGATAAACTTGCACATCTACTGTTGTCAATCGCGGATAAGTAATTCTAGCAATCGTTGAATTATTAAAACTGATTATACTAACATCCTCTGGAATCTTTATAGCTAAATTTGATAATGCAGATAAAACAATAAGTGCATTAATATCATCAGAGAGCACGATAGCCGTAGGACGATTCGGTAGTGACATTAATTCCCTTACTGCTTCAAATCCCTCTTCATAGTTTCCGTTAATATACTTTATAAAGTTCTCTTGCAGCTTAAGCCCATTATCAAGTATCGCCTGACGAAATCCTGTAATACGTAACTTAGCTACTTCAAATTTCGTATCATCACCAATATAGGCAATTCTTTTATGTCCTAACTGAATGATATAGTTCGTTGCATCCATAGCTGCTTGTCGATTATCGTTATCAACAAAAGTAATTTTATTTATATCTTTTGTTGGCCTTCCTAAAATCACAAATGGGATTTGACTGTCCTTTAAATAGTTAATTACAGGGTCATCCTTTTTCGAGTATAAAACAATGACACCATCCACTTGCTTCCCCTGTACCATTTTTGTCACATCTTGGAATATTTCCTCTTCAGATTCACCTATAGCCAGTCGTATACTAAATTCATACTTACTTGTAATCGCTGTTATTCCACCCAAAACTTCAGGCAAAAAAGTTGTATGGAGCGCTTCCCTTGAAGAGTTTTTCATCACAATACCAATTGTTCTTGTTGTTTGTTGTACTAATGATCGCGCAGTTAAATTTGCATGATAACCTAATTCCTTAATAACTTTACGGACATGACGCTTTGTTTGTTCACTAATTTTTGGACTATTTGATAATACACGGGAAACAGTTGAGATTGAAACATTCGCCTTTTTAGCAACATCCTTGATCGTTACTGCCATGATTCTCACCACGTTTCTATTAAAGAACAAAATTTTAAATGATTGTCTTCATAATGGAATTTATTCAAGTGATTTTTTTACATTTATTCGTATTTATCATTTTTAGATTGTTAATTGAGGAGGTAGGGAAAACGTTTGCATAATTGCACTATAATATTACCATTGATACTATAAATAATCAATGCTTTATATAGCTTTATTTGGGAGAATTTCTTTTATTCTAGGAAGTTAACAATAAGATTCTATGTAATAGATTTTGTACAAACGTTTGAACAACTATAACGTTAAGGGGTTCACATATTAAAAACACTCCTCATTTTTGGCTCATAGATCGCTTCTATGAACCCTTTTTTGCGGAATCCCCATCA
This sequence comes from Bacillus andreraoultii, assembly GCF_001244735.1. Classification (GTDB taxonomy): domain Bacteria; phylum Bacillota; class Bacilli; order Bacillales; family Caldibacillaceae; genus Caldifermentibacillus; species Caldifermentibacillus andreraoultii. The sequence goes on along the minus strand of NZ_LN868937.1, from coordinate 215,301 downwards.
CGTTCGGCTTATAAATTCTTTCTATAAACTAGTTTTTACGGATGTTACCAAACTTCAGGAGTATAAAGCCAATTTTCACTGAACCTACCGAGCATGACGTATAAAAGCGCTCTTTACGTCAATTAGGAATCAAATGATTATAGTGGCAACATTCACATACCAGAGGTTTGAAACCTTTTTAAAATTCCCACAACCTCGAGGCTTCTCAACCTTTTTGATGACGATTGTCGGATTCCTGCTCCATAGAGGGCAGTCCGAAAAATGGATATCCCCAATAATGTATCAATTAAGAATACTGATATACCAACATATTGAAGATGAATATGGGCATCCAGAAATCAAAAATACAACTTTCTGGACAGCCCCTTCATGTTAATCAATCATATTCGATAATAAATAATGGTAAAGAAGTTTTTCCGTGTTTTGTATGGAAGAAATATGTGTCCGTTCAAATGCGTGAGATGAGTCAATACCAGGACCTATTAAGCCGTGAACAATATCATGACCACTACGTATTGCTGCTGAAGCATCCGATCCATAGTAAGGATATATATCTAATTTATACTGAACTTGATTTTGTTTCGCAAGTTCGACAAGTCGTTTTCGCAATTTATAATGATATGGACCACTTCCATCCTTTACACAAATTGACACTGTGTATTCATCAGTTGATTGACCATCACCTATGGCCCCCATATCGACTGCTAAATATTCAACCGTTTCAGGTGGAATATTCGAATTACCCCCATAACCAATTTCTTCATTATTAGAGATTAAAAAATGCGTTGTATATGGTAGTTCAATATTATTTCTTGTTATATGTTTTATTAAATTCATTAGAATGCCAACACTTGCTTTATCATCTAAATGGCGTGACTTTATATACCCTGAATCTGTAATTTGGACACGTGGATCAAAGGAGACAAAATCACCTACTTCAATACCGAGTGCCCGTACTTCTTCGGCGTTCGTTACCTTTTCATCAATTCGCACTTCCATATTTTGTTGATTTCGTTCTGCTGTTTTAGCATCTTTATAAACATGGACGGATTGTTGATGCATAAGTATTGTACCCGTATAAACTTTTCCCTCCGCTGTTTCTATTTCACAATACTCTCCTTCAATGGAATTCCACGCAAAGCCACCGATTAAATCTAAACGAAGGCGACCATTATTTTTTATTTCCTTTACCATCGCACCTAATGTATCAACGTGTGCCGTTAACATCCGATGCTTTGTGTCATCTTTCCCTTTAATTGTTGCAATCAATCCACCTTTTCGATTGCGGTATGTTTCTACTCCTATCTTTTTAAAAAAATCCTCGACAAAGCAAATAACTTTTTCTGTGTTTCCGGATGGACTTGGAATGGAAACTAGCTTTTTAATAAGTTCAAGTGTTTCTTTACTGTTGGATTGGTAGGTCACATTTATCTTCCTTTCAACTAACTTTTTTCATAGTTTTATTTAATCACAATTTATGGAAATGGTGTTGGAAAAATATTTGAATATAAAAATTTCCTTTATATCATGTGAACCTTTTCGGACAATAACTGCCATGTTAATGCGGTATAAAAACAGCAAGCAAAAGAACAACTACATCCATTGCAACATGTGCCATCATATGTGCAACCATCGCTGTTTCTAAATTATATTTCCAAAATAACCAACCAAATAAGAGTCCACCCGCTCCATTTAAAAATAGCATTCGAATCCAGACAATTGCGGTCATTTCTGTTATCGCCATAGTAGCTGGCAAATGTCCGAAAGCAAAAAGTAGAGCACTTATTATAATTGCTATTACATAAATACCCTTTGTTGGTGTTTCTCTTCTTTTTTGGAACAGTTTCCAGAGAAGGAATACGATTAAACTCATAAAACCAAACCGCATGAGTAACTCCTCGACAATTCCACCATAAAGAATTTCTGGTACAAGACTTCCTAGCTTAGGTGCTTGTATCGGTCCCGAAAATACATCTGGCAAAAAAGGCCGCATAATAAAATCAAATAAAATAGCAATGATTCCGAATATCGTTCCACCAATGAGCGCAGGTTTCAATCCTTTTTTTAATTCAACGAACCCTGTCATGGTCGGATGGATCATCATTGAAAATAGTCGTACTTTATCAGCTGTAAAATATCCTGCAATTAATGCAATCACTAATAGTATCAATGGATTAATTAATGAGAGGACCGCTAACATTTCTATTGACATTCCTGGTGTGACAGGTATTTGGTCCAATTGTGTTTCAAGCACTTGTTTTTGCATCGGGTACATTGATAAAATTGCTAAAATTCCAATAGCTATATAAATAATCATTCCTTTTATTCTTCTTTTCTGTACCATTTCATTCACTCACTAAGATGAAAAAATAGCAATGGCAATTGGAATCAAGATGGTTAGCAATAGAAAAAGCCACGCTGTTGGTCTTGCAAAATTTACCGTCCAACCGCTTCCGAACCGCTTTTCAAGCCAAACAGATGGATCATCTGGATTAAAGTAGAATACCCCTAGTTTCCAAAACTGATCATCATCTCGATTCATCACTTCATCACGTTTGTTTGCGGCCACTTTCACACGACTTCCACCTTGACCTGTTGTAATGGATAATATTGCTGCCCATATAACCATAATTCCGACAACAACCAATGTAATGATAAATGATAAAGTCGGATTAATCGGATAAACGAACGATATTTGTGGATAAACAAACAACAAAATCATCATTGTACCAGATATAATCATATATAGAGACCAACGTCTGCGAAATATCATATTTTGTTTAATTGATTCTTTAGGGTTCGCTGGATCCATTTGCTGTTTACTACGTCCAATCACTATATTAATATAGATAAACACCCCTAACATAAACAGCTGAATAAGCGGAAATGTCAAAACAGAACCAATCGATTTGTCAACCCAGTTTGTAACTGTGCCATCAAGACTATATTGCATAGGGATTTTTTCTGGTATACGGTCATAGTTTAAAAACGTCCAGATGAAACTTATTACTGTAATAAAGAATGGGATGATAAACCATACATTTGAATACGTTAATTTTTGTTTGTAAAAGGAAAGATCAACTGCAACGACTTCTTTTTTTACTACCTTCCAATTCTCCTTTTCCTTTAATTCCTTCATTTTTTTATGAAATTGGTAATAAACAAAAAATGTAATAATCATGTAAGCAAAGATTCCGACCGTATAGAAAATGACCCAAGTTTCTTCAGTTACAGCTTTTGCCAATAACCCAATGATTATGACAAGAATAATACCAATTAAACTGGATTGAGTTGTATACTGTTTTCGGTATTGTTTAATACTCGAATGATTAAACATATCCGATGGAATGGAAACACCAAAACTCTCCGTCTTTCTAGTAATGTAAGGTGTGATTGAAGTAATTAATATTAACGGTAAAAAAATGAGTAACATGCTAACGTAAATCATCTTCGTTCCCTCCACTAAGAATGTCATTATATATTTCTTTACATAAATTCGTAATTTGTTCCATACTCATGCCTCGACATATAGATTCACTAATAAGTGGCCGTAATTGTTCTTGTAATTTTACTCGAAAATCCGCATCTTGTGGGGGCATTCCGTCTGGATTAATAACTACACCTTTTTGTCGATGAATTTGAATATATCCATCTTGTTTTAATAACTGGTAAGCCTTATTGACCGTATGCATATTCACACCAAGATCTTGAGCGAAAACACGTACGGATGGAAGTGCTTCTCCTAGCTTTAACTGTTTCGAAGCAATACCTTCAATAATTTTATTTTTTAATTGAATATAAATAGGTACATCCGATTGTAAATCAAGGGAAATAATCATACCAACACTTCCTTGTGATATATGTTTTAACTGTTATATACATAATAGAACAAGTAACAATAAAATGCAATAACAAAGTAAGCTATTGCTACCCATTTTTGTGATTTTATAAAAAAACACAAGGACACTAGATCCTTCAGACAACTAAAGAGACTAGAGTTCGTTGAAAAAGCTTTTTTCGGCTGCGATGCAATGCTCGAAGCCTTCCTTGTGTGCTTAAGCGTAAAAGGAAAGAGGAATTTGCAAAATTAATACTTTCCTATTAGCTAAAAAATACGGTTCAGTTTCAGTAACCATGACGGAACATTATAAATATCTTAATCAGATAAATGCTTATTTATGTAATTTTTTTCAGCTCTATTGTATAATGAAGTAAACTTTATAATCTTTCTAATATTGTATCACCAGAGTAATTGGGGTATTTGTTCCATCGTCTTTAAACGTTAAATAATTCAAAAAATAAATGGGGGAAATGAACGTGAATCAACTATCAACGACGACATTGTTGGACACTTTTTCTGAGATTTTTCCTGAGGATACTTCTATTGCCATTGCAGATTCACGCACGTTTATTTACTACAAGCCGAGCCCTGTGATTGATTTAAATATTCAGCCAGGGGATCAAGTGAAACCAGGAAGTGCTACATATAAGGCAATCTCTTTGCGGAGAAGTATTTTTTCGTATATTGATAGTAGTATTTTCGGAATCTCATATTTTGGATTATCTGTTCCAATTTTTAAGAAAGGGAAGCCAGTTAGTTGTGTGACGGCTATATTTCCAATTCGGACGAACTACTCTTTACCGTCATTCTTAACCGTAAAAAATGATGATCGATGGTTCCCTATTGCAACGTCCGATATTTTATACTTAGAAGCAGAAAATAGAAAAGCAAAAATTGTAACAAACCATAAAGAAGGCTACCATAAATTGAACCTTTCAGAGATTGAATATTTATTACCAAGCGAGCAATTTTTACGTTGTCATCGCTCTTTTATTGTGAATGTAAATCAAATTGCCGAGATTCAACCTGATTTTCATTCTACTTTTCTTTTAATTATGAATAATGGTGATCGAATCCCCGTTAGCCAATCTTACGCAAGCTATTTCAGAAGGCAATTAATGTTTTAATGATAAAAAGAAGTATCTGTCCTATGTAGTATTTCACTGTTTTAATAATGGAAATGATTGTTTTATTCCATTACTAAAGTGTGCTTCCTCTTCGTCGAATATAATGCAATCAAAGTATGCAAAAGAGGGGATATTATGGAGAAACATACAATGAATACGGTTCCAGATTTTCTTAAGGATCGAATTGTTTCTGCAGATGAGGCAGCTACTTGGATAGAAGATGGGATGACATTGGGGTTAAGTGGATTTACACGTGCAGGAGATGCAAAGGCAGTTCCTTTCGCTTTAATTGAAAGGGCTAAATCGCAGCCTTTAAAAGTAAACGTTTACACCGGTGCCTCATTAGGCTCTGATGTTGATAAGTTGATGGCAGAAAACGGGATGATCCTAAAAAGATTACCATTTCAAGCAGATAAGACAATGCGAACAAAGATTAACCAAGGGGAATTACTGTTTGTCGACCAACATTTATCACATACGGCAGAATTACTTCGTGCTGATGTATTACCAAAAGTAGATTTTGCTATTGTCGAGGCAGTGGCAATAACTGGTGATGGATTAATTATTCCAACTACATCTGTAGGAAACTCATCTATTTTTGCAGAAAAGGCAGAAAATGTTATTGTTGAATTAAATGCAAATGCACCAAAAGAATTAATTGGTGTTCATGATATATACAGCCTAAAGAAACAAGGAGAAAGAAGTCCAATTCCTCTAACAAAGGCGAATGATCGAATTGGTACAACTGGTATTCATATTGATTTATCCAAAATTAAAGGAATTGTTTTAACGAACCTTTCCGACTCGCCATCGACGATCGTTCCACCTGATGAAGAGACGAAAATTATGGCGAACTACTTACTTGAGTTTTTAAGAAAAGAAATTGAAGCAGGCCGCCTAACAGAAACATTGGCACCACTTCAATCCGGAATTGGCTCAGTAGCAAACGCAGTCCTTCATGGAATGATTGATTCTGAATTTGAAAACCTTGAAGTATACTCAGAAGTACTTCAAGATGCTGTTTTTGATTTAATTGATGCAGGTAAAGTAAAGTTTGCCTCTGCATGTTCCATTACGCTTTCTGAAGAAAAGGGCAAACAAGTGTTTGAAAACTTTGAAAAATATCGTGACAAGTTAATTTTACGTCCACAAGAAATTTCTAATCATCCTGAAATCATCCGTCGACTCGGACTTATTTCAATTAATACCGCGTTAGAAGTTGATATATATGGTAATGTGAACTCAACACATGTGTCCGGTACAAAAATGATGAACGGAATTGGTGGCTCTGGTGACTTTGCACGTAATGCCCGTCTAGCTATTTTTGTTACAAAATCAATTGCGAAAAACGGAGATATTTCAAGTATTGTTCCATTTGTCTCTCACGTTGATCATACAGAACATGATGTTGATGTTATTATTACTGAACAAGGTTATGTGGACTTACGAGGACTTGCACCTAAAGAACGAGCTCCTCTAATTATTGAGCATTGTGCCCATCCAATGTATAGGCAACAATTACTAGACTATTATCATGAAGCACTTTCTCGCGGTGGTCAAACACCTCATGTACTTGAAAAGGCATTTTCTTGGCATGAAAATTACGCAAAAACTGGTTCAATGATGGAAAAGGTCCCACAAGTTTAACTTAGCTTAAGGGCCTTTCCTAGCCTTACTTCCACTCTCATCCAGTACGAAGGAAGGCTTTTTGTTTTAGCAATTACTTAAAAAATTGTATTGTATTTATAGATGGTACGCTCTTGAAAGGTGGTGGGGGAATGACGAAAGAAGAAATTCAAAAACGTATAGATGAATTGAAAAGTGACTATATTCGTATACAAGGAGATATGGAGAAGCTAGAATCACTCGGAAAGAACGGGAATGTTTCATATTCGGAAAAACTGCTTGAAGAAATTGAGTTAGAATTAAAACAACTGCGTGAGTTACTATATTCATAAAGTTAAAAGAAGCTAGGACAATAAATGAACGGGATCGAGCCTTAGACGAAACGAGAGCCGTCGTTCGCCCAAGCGTACAGGAAAACCCGAACTTTTCATGCGAAATTCCTATTTAGAGTTTCGTTATCGTTCGGGTTTTTTATTAATATTGTTCATTTAAAATTGAATTTATTTGCGCTTACAACGGCAATTTAGTTTTTTGTCCTATTCTCTTATTTACTCTGCTACATCTGCCCATTTATATTCGTATGTTGCACCAAACGGATTGACGTGAACCCCTTTTACTCTTGGTGAAACAAGCTGAGCTCGAGAAGATTGATAAATCGGTGCAATTGCAGCGTCTTCAAATAATATTTTTTCTGCTTTCAAGAAATTTTGGTACCGTGCCTTGTTGTCTGTAGCAAGATCGGAACCAGTTGCAAATACTAACTCATCGTATTTGGCATTAGAATAACCCATCAAATTATTTCCACTATCCGTTGTCCATAAATTCATATAGGTAAATGGATCAAGGAAGTCAGGACCCCATCTAGATATTTGCATTTGATAATCCATCGCTGTATCTAAATCTAAACGTTGCTCTTTTGGCACTCGTTTTATTTTAATAGACAAGCCTTCTAAGTTTGTTTTCAATTGGTTCGCAATATATTCAGACATTAATTTCGTTGTTTCATCATCGTCTGTTAATAATTCAAGTTCAACTTTATCTGTACCTAACTCTTTTAATCCTTTAGCCCAAAAATCTTTTGCCGCATCCAAATCATATGTCATTAAGTCTCCATTAACTTTACGGAAATCCTCACCCGTGTCAGGTAGTGGTGTAAAGTCAGCAGGAATAAGACCGTTTGCCACAAGGGAACCGTTGTTAAGAATTTGGGTAACTAATGCTTCTTTATCGAATGCACGGCTAATTGCAGCACGAATATTTGTGTTTGCTAATGCTTCACTCTTCGTTTGATTGAATTTCGCAAAGTAAACAAATGTATCTGGTGTAATTGTATAATCGTCGTGAGTAGAGTATTGATCGACAAGATCTGAAGTTAAATCTACTCTGTCAACTGTACCTTCCTCGTATAAACCTACACCCGTTTGTGGATCCTTTACAACTTGGAATGTTAACTTATCCATTTGAACAGTTTCGTTGTCCCAATATTTATCATTTTTAACAAGTTCCCAAGAATTACTTGTGCTTTGCCAGTTTTCAATTGTATAAGGACCATTAGAAAGTATGGTATCCGAACTTGTTGCGAACTTATCTCCTTGCTCCTCAACAAATTTTTGATTTAACGGTAAAAATGTACCGAATGTCGTTAAAGATTCAAAGTATGCGGTCGGGTGTTCCAACTCAACAACTAATTTATAATCGCCATCTGCTTTTACGCCAAGCTCATCTGGAGACTTTTCCCCTTTACTAACGGCCGTTGCATTTTTAATGACACCATTCATCATATAAGGGCCATATTCAGAACCCGTTGCAGGATCAACTGCTCGTTTCCATGAGTACACAAAGTCATGGGCAGTTACTGGATCACCATTTTCCCATTTTGCATCTTCACGTAATGTGAATGTCCACGTTAAACCATCTTTACTCACTTCATGTTTCATTGCGATCCCTGGTACAGGTTTTGTATTTTCATCTAAACGATATAAACCTTCCATTGTTGCTGCTAAATATACAAAAGAAGATTCGTCTGTAGCAAGCGATGGGTCCATCGAAGGAATCGCCTCTGGGTTTGTAAAGTTTAATACTTTTTCTGTTTTCTTTCCTGTCTCTGTTTTAGACTTACCACTTGTTTTTTCTGTCTTATCACCGGAACAGGCTGTGAGAATGGCTACTAATAAGCCAACTACTAATAATAATGACCAATGTTTCCGTTTCATAGAAAAACTTCCCCCTATTATATCCAAAACGACTGCACTTCATTTTTTCTATAAAATTGCTAATAATGAATCAATTTTACTATGTTAAAATACTAAATCAGTGCAATCAATTTAGAAATTATTATAAACTAGTAAACTATGAGTTGTAAACTATTTTATTCATAATTCCGTTTTATTTTGTATTTCAAAATTAGACAAATGTTTCGCTTTTAACATATTAGGTGATTTTTTTGAATAATTTTGTAGTATATTGTCATCATTTCTCCATTAAGAAGTAGAAATTAATCGAAAAAAAGAGCCACCAATAATTGTCATCATTGACATCTTATTGAGTAGCTCTATCTATCCATATACAAGATTTATCTTTATTTCAAATAATCAAGAAGGTTGTTAAAAGTCCTCCTCATCTTCATCATCTTCATCTTCATGATCTTGTTCAATTCGTGTAATTAATACTTTATCTACACGAACATGATCCATGTCGACTACTTCTAAAATTAGACTTTCTATTTCGACGGTATCTTTTACTTTTGGGATGTCACCTAAACTCATCGTAATAAAGCCACCTAATGTATGAAAATTATTACCCCCACGTAATTCAGGTTCATCCTCCAAGTCAAAGTAACGACGAAATTGGTCAATCGAAATTAAACCATCAGCAAGCCATGTATTTTCTGTTCGTTGGATAATTTGTGGCTCCTCCTCATCCTCATCTTGAGGCAAGTCACCAACGATATTTTCCATAAAGTCATAAATTGTTACGTAACCTTCAATTCCACCATACTCATCGATAACGATTGCTTCATGCTGTCCAGATTTTTTAAACGCATCTAACGCTTGAAAAACCTTCATCGGCTCAGGTAATACAATCGTCTCTTTAATACAGTCCGCCAATCGAAATGGTTTTCCTTCAGCCATTTTAGCAAAAACGTCTTTCGTATGAATAATTCCAAGAAAATTATCTAAACTTCCTTGACCTACCGGAAACCGTGAATGATTACTCTCATTCATTTTACGAATATTCTCTTCAAACGGTTTTTCAATATCTAGCCACACAATTTGCGTTCGAGGAGTTAAAATATCACCTAATCTTTTATCACCGAGGTAAAAGATTTGCTCCACCATATCTTGCTCAATTTCTTCAACAACACCGCTATAAACACCTTGTTCAATCAGCTGTGTAATTTCCTCTTCAGTGACATCTGGTTGATTTGTCGTCTTTACGCCTAATATTTTTAGTACAAGTTCCGTTGACTTACTTAATAACCAAATAATCGGTTTACCAACTTTAGCAAAGTAATACATTGGCTTAGCAACAATTAACGAAACCTTTTCTGGATTAGACATCCCTAATCTTTTCGGAACAAGTTCACCAATAATTAGAGACAAATAAGTTGTAAATCCGATAACAACGATAAAGCTTACTTGGTAGCTGTACGGTTGAAGAAAGTCTATTTTATCCAGATAAACAGATAACTGCCTTGCAATCGTCGCACCTCCAAAAGCACCAGTGACGACACCAATGAGAGAAATCCCAATTTGAATGGTCGATAATAATTGATTTGGGTTTTCTGCTAATTTTAATGCTAATTTTGCCTTTTTATTTCCGTCTTCTTCTAATTTTTCAAGTCTTGCTTTTCTTGATGTAACAATGGCTATTTCAGTCATTGAAAATATACCATTGGCAACGATTAATATAAGTATGATAATAATTGAAATCCACAGACTGTCCAAAAGTCTACTCACTTCTCCTTTAGTTCATTCTCTATTAATAAATTTTAACCTAATCTATCTTATTTTATCATAATCATTTTTTACATTAAAACGTTTTGATATTATGCTAATTCTGATAATTTTATGACAGTGCATAAAGATAGAAGGGAATTAATAGATAACTGTAGAAATCTATATTTATGAATACGTTTATTAAGAAAGGGGCAGAAGATATGGGTCATGTAGTTATCGTTCCAATAGATGGTTCTGTTCACTCTCATCAAGCTCTCTACTTTGCTGTAACAGTGGCAAAACAAATTAGCGGAAAAATTGTTATCGTAAATGTCCAACCAAATTTATTCACACCTAATATTCAGCGATTTGTTGCAAAACAAGAGATCCATACGTATTTACAAGAACTTGGAGATGAAATTTTGAATAAGGCTGAAGATTTAATTGTTAAAGAATCAATACAAATGGAAAAGGTTTTTCGAATTGGGATTCCAAAAGTGGAAATATGTAATTTGGCAAAAGAACTTGATGCCTATTCAATCGTTATGGGTTCTCGAGGTATGGGACCTGTGAAAAGTGCTGTTTTAGGAAGTGTAAGCCTAGGAGTTTTACAACTTGCACCTTGTCCTGTAACAATTGTTCCTTAATGAGTGAAGTGAAATTTCATTTTGAGGCTAGTTATCCTGTTTAGACTGTTTTTACTAACCGGGATCATTAGCCTCTTTTATCATTTTATGTAGAATAGAAAAGCTTCCATTGGGCATAGTAAGCAAGGGAAAGGATATATTTGGTAGTCTTCATTGTTTAAAAATGATAACTGCGACTTAGGATGTGATGTTGTGGATTTAAATACAAGTCTTGAACGCAAAAGTCTTATTATCGCATATATTTGTATTTTTCTTTTTGTAGCTCCCCTTTTTATACTTGGAGAAGACGCTCATATCCGTGTGCATGATAACTTAGATTCAAATTTAGCCTGGTACAAAGTATTAATTGAAAGTGGACAAACATTTGGCCCAGTAGATGCAGTCGTTCCACAAGTCATTAATGGCCTTCCTCGGAATGCATATGGTTCAGAGTGGACAGGCATCGTGTGGTTACATGCTCTCTTTCCAACAATGTTTGCCTATGCCCTGAGTCAAACGATTACAAGAGTATTTGCCTTCCTTGGAATGTACCTACTCTTAAGGGACTTTTTCGTTAAAGAGGACAAAGGAAGATTTATTCGAATTGGTGTTGCACTTGCATTCGCATTGACTCCGTTCTGGCCATCTGGCATGTTAAGTACTCTTGGACACCCACTCGCCTTATGGGCATTTTTAAAAATCCGCGCAGGGAAAAACACTTGGAGAGAATGGCTCACCCTTGGCCTACTACCATTTTACTCAAGCATTGTTCTTGGCTTCTTCTTCTTTCTAGTTGCCATTGGACTGTTATGGCTATACGACCTCATCAGAACAAAAAGGATTAATTGGCGTTTTCTCGCAAGCATTGCTTTTATGAGTCTTATGTTTCTCTTTGTCGAGTATCGTCTCGTTTATTCAACCATATTCGATGATGAAATAACTCATCGTTCGGAATTTGTTTCATCAAGACATCCTTTTTTTTGGTCAATCAAGCTTTCTATTAAAAACTTTCTATTTGGACATACCCATGTTATGACCTTACATACAATTGTTATTCTACCCATTTTATTTGCTGCCTTTATACTAATTTTTTACCGAAAAGAATGGAGGAAAGAAAAGCTCTTTATTTTCCTCTGTATTCTCAACTACTTACTTTCCTTATGGTATGCCCTTTGGTTTAACAACATGTGGATTCCCTTAAAAGAACGGCTTGACATTTTAAACACATTTAATTTTGCTCGCTTTCATTTTTTACGACCGATGATTATTTATTTATCTTTTGGAATGGCTTGTTCCTATTTATGGAAGATTGGGTGGAAAAAGCTTGTGAAAATGACAATTATTGCCCAAATAATCGTTTTAATTCCTTATAATGAAGAAATCCACTATGGATATATACATAAAACTCCATCGTTTAAAGAATTTTTTGCTGAAGATTTGTTTTCTGAAATTGACCAATATATTGGTGAACCAAAATCATCTTATCGAGTAGCAAGTATCGGATTACACCCATCCATTCCACAATATAACGGATATTATACTCTAGACACATATAATAATTTTTACCCACTTACATATAAATACCAATTTAGAAAAATAATAAGGCATGAACTAGAAAAGAATAACACATTAAAAACTTATTTCGATGAGTGGGGTAGTCGCTGTTATATTTTTGTTGCTGAGCTTGGAAAAAAGTACAATTTCACAAAGACATCAAAAAGGCAAATACAAAACTTACAACTAGACACAAAGGCTTTTTATGATATGGGTGGGCGATATATCCTTTCCGCTCTTCCTATTAAAAATGCCACGGAAAATCATCTGCATTTTGAAAAAAGTTTCCAAGATGAAACAGGTTATATGAAAATATACGTATATTCAGTCACTACTCCGGTTGAAACAGTTAAGGAGGACAGCAACCATGAATAATCAACCACCTATGTTAACCATTGTTGTGCCTTGTTACAATGAAGAAGCTGCTCTACCTGAAACAATAACTCAGTTAACAAGCTTAATGAAAGAACTTTGTCAAAAGAAGTTAATTGGGAAAAATAGTAACATTCTTTTTGTCGATGATGGAAGCCAAGACCGAACTTGGTCTTTAATCGCGATGGAGAGTGTGCGAAATAAATTTGTTACTGGAATTAAATTAGCACGAAATGTTGGGCATCAGAAGGCTCTGTTGGCAGGGTATTTGAAAGCACGGGAAAAATGTGACTGTGCTATTTCAATTGATGCAGATCTTCAAGACGATATTACAGTTATAGAAGAATTTATTGAAAACTATCATAAAGGATACGAGATTGTTTATGGTGTACGAAACCGGCGAGATACAGATACATTTTTCAAACGAACAACGGCATTAAGTTTTTATCGCCTGATGGAAAAGTTGGGTATTGAACTTGTATATAATCATGCCGATTTTCGTCTATTAAGTAAGCGAGCGTTAGACGAAATGGCGAGGTATTCGGAAAACAATTTATTTTTAAGGGGTATTTTCCCACTTCTTGGGTTCCGTTCAACGAAAGTATTTTACGACCGTAAAGAGCGTGTTGCCGGTGAGACAAAATATCCGTTAAAGAAAATGCTCTCGTTTGCATTAGATGGTATTACCTCCTTTAGCATTGTACCAATACGTTATATTACTTTTTTAGGATTCTTCCTATTTATTATCAGCCTAATCATTGGGACGTTAAATGTATTTCATTTTCCTATAGTAAGTGTGAATCCAACAATGATTTCCCTCTGGTTAATCGGTGCCTTACAATTAATTGCCATTGGAACAGTCGGCGAGTATATCGGGAAAATTTTCATTGAAGTAAAAGCAAGACCTAAATTTGCGGTAGAAATTGATTTATATACAGGCTCAATGGTTGAAAGAAATCATGAACATATACGAGACAATCTTCTTTTCGAATATAAAAAATAACTATCAAAATAGCTACCCCCTCAATCTTTATGGGGTAGCTATTTTTTATCAATTTATACTTACACTAAGACAGGTAACCACCTTATTTCGGAATAAATCTTGTTTGCTTATCCGTTTTTTATAGAACCTTTTGACATTACCTTATACGTAATATTTCTAATACTCCATTTCATGCCTTTTTCCGATTCTTTAACTCCATAGGATTCTGTCCAGTTAAGTGATTTCATTCCGTTACCTCTTCGTTCAGGAATGGTGATAAAACCATTTAAATAAGGGCAAATTACTTATAGGAGCAGTTGAATAACCTTTTTCGAACAAGATAAACTTTATCATAAGGCACTACTAAGAGAAGTTAGACGCTATTCTCAATATGTTTATTTTATCAAAAATCAAGTCTACAATAGGAGTTAAAAGGACCTTTCCTTATTATAGGTAATCCTTTTATCAAAAACGTTCAAAAGTTCGGTGTTGGGGTAAAAAAATATTGAAAATAATTAATCCTACTTTACCAATATGATTTTAGGTATTATAGTATATATTGTGTTCATATTAATACACGAATTATGCAGAAAACTAATCTGTATAGAAATTAAACGAATGGCTACAAATTAAGGAGGTTCGTATGAATACATTACTCGTTATTATTAATATTATTATTTTATTTGCCCTTGTGGCATTGTTGTATTCAATGCAGAAGAAACACGTTTCCTTTTCAAAACGGGTGTTTACAGGTCTTGGTCTCGGGATTGTTTTAGGTATCGTAATTCATCTCATATACGGTACAGCATCTGATGTCACGACAAAAACAATTGACTGGTTTAGCATCGTTGGTTCTGGTTATGTAAAATTATTGCAAATGATTGTTATGCCACTCGTATTCATTTCAATCGTTGGGGCATTTACAAAAGTTCAACTTTCGAAAAATCTTGGAAAAATAAGTTTCCTTGGAATTGGCATTTTACTCGTTACAACAGGAATTGCTGCCGCGATTGGAATTGGGTCTGCTCTTGGTTTTGGTTTAGATGGAATTGAATTAACAGCTGGTGACGCAGAAAATGCAAGAAATGAAGCATTAACAGAAAATATCACAATGGTTCAAGATTTAACAATACCACAGCAAATTCTTTCATTTATTCCTTCTAATCCATTTGCTGATTTAACTGGCTCTCGTCCAACTTCAACGATTGCCGTTGTTATCTTCGCATCGTTTATCGGTATGGCATATTTAGGCGTAAAACGAAAAAAACCAGAAGAAGCGGATCTTTTTGCGAAAATCATTAATGCTCTTTATGCAATCACGATGCGCATTGTTACATTAATTTTACGGCTCACTCCATATGGGGTATTGGCGTTAATGACAAAAGTAACAGCTACAAGTGATTATGCTGCGATTGCTAAACTTGGGAAATTTGTCATTGCATCATATGTAGCTATTATTTTAATGTTTATTGTTCAATTACTTTTAATCAGTTTAGCAAAATTAAGCCCAGTTACGTATGTGAAAAAAGCATTACCAACATTAACATTTGCTTTTACTTCACGTTCTAGCGCAGGATCATTACCGATCAATATAAAAACACAAACAGATAGTTTTGGTGTTTCAGAAGGGGTAGCCAATTTTGTCGGACCGTTTAGTTTATCTATCGGACAAAATGGTTGTGCTGGTATTTATCCTGCTATGCTCGCTGTGATGGTAGCACCTACAGCAGGTATTGATCCATTTGACCCGAAATTTATTTTAACCGTTATCGCTGTTGTTGTTATTAGTTCCTTTGGTGTTGCAGGTGTTGGTGGTGGGGCAACCTTTGCTTCTTTAATTGTCCTATCCGTTTTAAATTTACCAGTCGCTATCGTTGGATTATTAATATCGGTAGAACCTTTAATTGACATGGGCCGAACTGCATTAAATGTTAGCGGCAGTATGACATCTGGTATTTTAACTAGTAAAATAACTGGAGATTTGAATAAAGAAGTATATAATGACCATTCTAAACAAGATATCGTTGAAGTATAATTTATTGATATTTGGCCAAACCTTTTATGAGAGGTTTGGCCTATATGTGTAATTGGCAAAAATTAAACTGGTGGTTGCTAATTAGAGAATAAATATTACATAATACATATAGACTACACGTAGGAGATGAAGATATGAAAGAAGAATTAATTAAGCGTTTTACGACCTATGTAAAAATTGATACCCAATCAAATGAAGAAAGTACAACATGCCCGTCAACCTCTGGACAATGGGATTTATTAAATCTTTTAGAAAAGGAATTAAAAGAAATTGGCTTGAGTGATGTGTCAACTGATGAGAACGGCTATTTATTTGCTACACTACCAGCAAACACTGAAAGGGAAGTTCCTACAATTGGATTTTTAGCGCATGTTGATACTGCCACTGATTTCACTGGTAAAAATGTAAATCCACAAATTGTTGAAAACTACGACGGTGGCGAAATTATTTTAAACAAAGAACGCGGTGTCATTTTATCACCAAAGTCATTCCCTTCTTTACAAAATTATAAAGGACAAACGCTAATAACAACGGATGGGACAACACTTCTTGGTGCTGATGACAAGGCTGGTGTAGCCGAAATTGTGACCGCCATGAACTACTTCATTCAACATCCGGAAATTAAACATGGAGAAATACGAGTTGCGTTCACACCGGATGAAGAAATCGGTCGTGGTCCTCATAAATTTGATGTTAAACGATTCAATGCAAAATATGCCTATACGATAGATGGTGGGCCACTTGGTGAATTACAATACGAAAGTTTTAATGCCGCAGCAGCAAAGATAACCATTAACGGGACCAATATTCACCCCGGATCTGCTAAAGGGAAAATGGTAAACTCCATAAAGATTGGTATAGAGTTAAATGAATTGCTCCCTGCGAAAGAGGCTCCTGAATATACAGATGGTTACGAAGGTTTCTACCATCTATTGTCTTTTCATGGAGATGTTGAAAAAACAGTTCTGTCTTATATCATCCGAGACCATGATCGTAATAAATTTGAAGAAAAGAAAATCAACCTTTCGAGGGTAGTTCATCAATTAAATGAAAAGTATGGAGAAGGAACAATTGAACTTGACTTAAAAGATCAATACTATAATATGCGTGAAAAAATTGAGCCAGTAAAAGAAGTCTTCGATTATGCGAAAGAGGCAATGGAACGGATTGGAATCACCCCAGTAGTAGAACCTGTACGCGGGGGTACAGACGGTTCACAATTATCTTTTATGGGCTTACCTACGCCAAATATATTTGCTGGCGGAGAAAACATGCATGGGAAGTTTGAATATGTCTCTGTAGAAACAATGGAAAAAGCAACTAAAGTGATCATTGAAATTGCAAAAGTATTTGAAGAAAAGGCATAAGTAAAGAAGCGGCAAATGGATATTTGCCGCTTTTCCTTTTTTTAATTATTATTTTCACGATATCCGGTATTGGCACGAACTTTTACTTCTGCATAACGAACGAAGTCTGTTTTACCAGACAATACCGTTCCTAAAAATCCACCCAAAAATCCGAGTGGAACAGAAACAATTGCTGGGTTCGTTAATGGAAAGATCGGCTCCCCTACAAAAATTGCCGCTCCCTCAACAGGAGAAAATACACTTGGACTAACACTTACTAATACTAACGCAGAGATTAATCCTGATAACGCGGCTGTTACAGCACCAGCAGTATTGAATCTTTTCCAGAAAATTGTATATACAATAACTGGTAGGTTAGCACTTCCGGCGATACAGAAAGCTAAAGATACGAGGAAGGCAACGTTCATCTTTTGCGCAAATAGTGCCAGCAAGATTGAAAATACTGATACACCTAAAGATGCAAATCGAGCCGCTCGCATTTGCTGTTTTTCAGTGACTTTCCCTTTTTTAATAATTTGGGCATAAATATCGTGTGCAAAGGCTGATGCGCCACTTAATACAAGACCGGCAACAACCGCTAGTATTGTTGCAAATGCCACTGCTGAAACAAATGACATTAAGAAATCCCCGCCAAGAACTTGTGCAAGTAATGGAGCAGCCATATTACCAGCTGCATTCGCTTCCATAATCATTTCAGATCCAACAAAAGCCGCAGCCCCAAAGCCAAGGAAAATGGTTAAAATATAAAATAAGCCTACAATCCAAGTTGCCCACATAACAGAGCTACGTGCTGTTTGGGCATCCTTTACTGTGAAAAAGCGCATTAAAATATGTGGTAAACCTGCTGTACCTAGGACAAGAGCTGTCATCAAAGAAATTGTATCAAGTGGTATTTTATATTTCACACCTGGATTTAAGTAGTCTTCCCCAAGTGGTGTCGCTGTTTTCATTTCACTAAACATGGTGAGTATATTGAAATTAAACTTAGATAATACAATAAATGAGATAACAACGGTTGCAATCATTAACAGAACCGCTTTAATAATCTGTACCCAGCTCGTCGCGGTCATTCCTCCAAATAAAACATAAATAGTCATCATTGCCCCAACGATTAAGACAGCTACCCAATAATCAATGTTAAATAATAATTGAATAAGTGCACCCGCACCAACGAGTTGAGCAATCATGTAGAAAATGACAATCGTTATTGTACTTAATGCAGCTACACCCCTTACTTTCTTCGCATCAAACCTTGCATTGATCATATCAGCTAACGTGTATTTACCAAGGTTTCGAAGCGGTTCAGCAACAATAAATAAGACAACTAAATAGGCAACGAGGTATCCAATACTAAAGAAGAAACCATCAAATCCTGTTAAAGCAATTGAGCCTGCAATACCTAAAAAAGAGGCTGCAGATAAGTAATCACCTGCAATCGCAAGCCCATTTTGCCATCCTGTCAAACCACCGCCAGCTGTATAAAATTCACTTGTTGTTTTTGTTTTCTTTGCTGCAAAATAAGTAATGACAAGTGTACTAGTTACAATTAATAAGAACAAGACGACAACCGTTGTATCCATTATCTACCACCTACCTCTTTCGTTTCTTCCTCAATCACTTCCGATGCTAGTCGGTCAAAAGTTGCTGATTTTTTCATATAAATTGTTACAAGTGTCCATGTCATAATAAATTGGGCAAGGGCAAAAATCCAAACCCAAGTAATATCTCCAATTGCTTTCGCATGTAATACTTTTGTATACGATGTTAATATTGGTAATGTAAAATAAATGACTAAGAAAAATATTGTTAGCGGAACAATAAACTTTTTCTTTTTACTCATTAACTCTTTAAACTTATCCGTTTCAATCATTTTTTCGTATTTTGTTTTCTGCTCATTAAACTCTTGTCTCGCTCGATTCAACATCTCCACCTCCCCAGTTTCTAAAGCGCTTACAAATCAGAAAATCGTTGTCCGCTATCATACTAATAAAATAATATTTGTAATTTAGTATAAAAGGAAAATGAGTACGATAACATAACCATTTTCTCCATAATCAATTCTCCATAGCAACACACCTTTTTCTAATAATTCCTTTATATTCTAAAATATACAATTTTCCAATAAAAAGAGCAACCCATTTTTTTGTCTAATTTTGATAAGTTTTCTGTTGACTTTCGATGACTTTCTTGCAATAATGTTGTTTGACAAGTGAATGAGTACCTTTAAATTCAGTCCTGTGAGGCTGGCAAGGTTGACGGTGGTAAAATAAAAGAGACGATTATTTCTTTTATTTTGTCGTGATATTTTTAACACCTTGCCTAAATCGGCTTGGTGTTTTTTTTGCCCACATGGATTTGAATGAAAGGCTTCAATTATTTCGGAAAGGGAGTTTCAAATGCAAAAAAATATTATTCAAGTTGATGAAAAACCGCAATTTTGGGAAAGTGTCCCTTTAAGTTTACAGCACTTATTTGCAATGTTCGGTTCAACTGTCCTCGTTCCTGTATTATTCGGTATTGACCCTGGAATCGTTCTTTTAATGAATGGAATTGGAACTTTAATTTATATATTTATTACAAAGGGAAAGATTCCTG
Organism: Bacillus andreraoultii; assembly: GCF_001244735.1. Lineage (GTDB taxonomy): Bacteria > Bacillota > Bacilli > Bacillales > Caldibacillaceae > Caldifermentibacillus > Caldifermentibacillus andreraoultii. Next base: position 195,238 of record NZ_LN868937.1, on the reverse strand, counting down.
CCTACCTCGGGTCAAGTTTCGCCTTTATATCTCCGGTGTTCGTTGTGCTTGATCGTTACAGTGGTGTTGAAGAGGGGTACAGCTACGCATTAGGGGGATTCCTTGCCGTTGGTGTGGTACTTATCATTATTGGATTAATTATTAATGTAGTAGGAACGAATTGGTTAGATATTATTTTCCCACCTGCTGCTATGGGTGCTATTGTCGCGGTAATAGGTCTTGAACTTATACCTGTTGCAGCAGAAATGTCTGGTCTAATTAAACCGGCTGATGCAGCAAATAACTGGACAATGGATCCAAAGGTCGTTATGGTGTCCCTTTTAACTCTAGCTATTACAATCGTTTGCTGGGTTACATTACGTGGTTTCCTAAAAATTATTCCCATCTTAATCGGAATCGTTAGTGGTTATATTATTGCTTACTTTGCAGGTCTTGTTGATTTCACATCTGTTAAAGAAGCATCATTCTTTGCATTACCAACCTTTTATCATATTAAGTTTAATCTTGCAGATATTCTCGCTATTCTCCCAGCAGCACTTGTTTTATTACCTGAACATATTGGTCACACAATGGTGACTGGGAATATCGTTGGGAAGGATTTAACGAAAGATCCAGGACTCGATCGATCATTTCTAGGAAACGGGATATCAACCATTATTTCAAGTTTACTTGGTTCTACACCAAATACAACTTATGGTGAAAATATTGGTGTCTTAGCAATCACAAAAGTATACTCAACATGGGTCATCGGTGGCGCAGCAATCATTGCAATGTTCCTTTCCTTTTTCGGAAAAATTGCTGCAATCATTTCTGCCATTCCAACTGCAGTAATGGGTGGAATTTCACTCTTATTATTTGGAATGATTGCAGTTAGTGGACTACGTACATTAGTTGATGCCCGTGTAAACTATGACAAATCACACAATTTAATCTTAACCTGTGTCGTGTTAGTCGTTGGCCTCAGTGGTGCCACTATTCATATTGGTACAGTACCGTTAAAAGGAATGGGATTAGCTACCATCGTTGCAATTGGCTTGAGTCTATTCTTTAAGTTACTAGATGCGTTGAAACTATCAAACGAAGATCAATAAAGTTTAAGGCAAGCTCTTGTAACTGAGCTTGCCTATTTTTTAATTGGGAATAACGCCATACATTTACTAACGGTTCGTCTTTTATTTTACATAACCAACAGTAAAGATATAGCCATAACGAACATCCCTAAAATTAATCCATAAATGGATGTATGTGCTTCTTCATATTTTTTAGCAGCTGGCAATAATTCATCCAATGATATGAAAACCATGATTCCTGCTACTGCCGCAAAGATAATCCCGAATATTAAATCATTTAAAAACGGCATTAACACTAAGTAGGCGGCTAATGCACCAAGCGGCTCGGAAAGACCTGATAAAAAGGAAAGTTTAAATGCCTTACGTTTACTTCCAGTAGCATAATATACTGGAACAGAAACAGCAATCCCTTCCGGAATGTTGTGAATCGCAATCGCTATCGCTATAGAAATACCCAATGTTGGATCTTTAAGTGCAGAAGCAAAAGTCGCTATACCCTCAGGAAAGTTATGAATTCCTATTGCTAATGCAGCAAATATGCCCATTTTCATTAAATTAGAATCTGTGGCGGGAATCTGTTGTGGTTGCAAATTCATGTCTTCCACTTTTCTTAACTCATGCGGGTTATTTTGTTTCGGAATAAACTTATCAATTAACGCTATTACTAACATGCCAGAAAAAAAGCTTATAACAGTTACCCAATTTCCGATTGGGCTACCTAAGTCTGATACAAGCGCATCTTGAGCTTTAACAAATATTTCAATCATTGAAACATAAATCATGACTCCTGCTGAAAATCCTAATGCTAAAGATAAAAATTTCGTATTTGTACGTGATGTGAAGAAGGCTAATAAACTTCCGATTCCTGTAGCTAAGCCAGCCATTAATGTTAGTCCAAATGCAAATAATACATTCATCTCCATTTTCGTAATCCCCCATCTAAGTAACAATTCTAATGTTTAAGATCGTAACTTCTAATATAATGGCTTTGATATTATAAGATGAAACGTTAAAAAGATGACCATAATTACATTTTATTTTATTTGTATTTATCCTATTAAGTTCCTATACCGAGTATGATTTTTAGAAAAACTAAAATTAATGATCCTATCGATATTGCACGATAAGAATGATTAAAGGTTGTCCCATTTATGTTAACTATAAAAAAACCAGCCAAATCATTGGCTGGTTTTCATTTTAAGTTAGGCCACAATTGCCGTACCTTTATAATGAAGTTTTAAAACCACCACTCTCAACAAGTGGGTGTTTGCAGTGGCTAAATTGCTTGCCCTCCATGTCGTCTAGACAGAGGTATGTCAATTCAATACCACATCTCTTAAACTCCCTATAAATACTTAGGTGAAAAACTTAATTATCTATACGCACAATGTAGCTTATATAAGAATAATAAACTATTCATCTTCAAATAGCAATGGTAAATTAATACCATTTTAGGAAGCGTTATCATTTTGCTCCAAAAGTTTTTGGCATAACTACCGCAATCACTTCCCCTTGTACACAAAGTTCCTCTCCCGCGTACACATTCGTAGTAATTTTCCACTTTTTTGGATGAATCTCTTCAACTTCTCCAAGCGCTTTAAGTAATGTTCCTTGAGGAGTCGGTTTTAAAAAATCGACATGTAATGAACCTGTTACAAATCTCGGTGGCTCTGTACCATCGCCCAGTTGATGCCCATTTTTCTTATGTAAAGCTAGAGAAGCAGATCCAGTACTATGACAATCAATAAAAGATGCGAGTAACCCACCGTACACAAATCCTGGAATAGCGGTATGCTCTTCTTTAGGCTGATAATATGTAATTGTCTTTTCACCAGAAGTAAACCAACCCGTTCGAAAATGATGGCCCATTTCGTTTAATCTCCCACATCCATAACACCAAGCAATATCGTCCCCATAGAAATCTTGTACCGCCTGTTTAACATACTCTTTTTCCATTTAATTCCCCTCCATTTGTAGCATTTATATTCATTTGTTTTATGTAAAATGCAAAAGAATTTATCGTATTCATTTTGTTTTAACTTGATTATTTTTAAATTTTTTAATACATTTTTTATTTCGATATCATCTTTTTACAAGTATGAATAAATGAATTCGGTGAGGTCTTCACATGATATGAGTAAACACCATGATTTGTATGTAAATACAAGAGTCCTCCTCCATTTCCAAAAGGTCTAAACGTAATATCGTGAATGTTTTCTATTGGGAATTGCCGATAGTGAGTCGTAATTCTATCGACATACAAATGCATGTTTCGTTCTTCTTCAATCAATTTCTGTTCATAAAACAAATCAATTTCTCGATGAACTTTATAATAAATCAATGTTGCCAGTGGTTCCATAACATCACCCAATACATAAGAATTATTACAAGTTTATCAATTGTAAAGGCCTTTTACAATGAAGGCTCAATGATAAAAAAGCCGTTTAAAAGAATCTAAAGTGATCTTTCTAAACGGCTTTTTCTGTTATTTATTTTCAAGCTCTTTTTTATATTGTTCGAACTCTCTACTTGTACAACGAACCCAGTGTCTTGGGCGAATTTCCCTGAATTTCGCCTCTTCACTCGTATCTAAAATAGATGGATCATAATGAATTCGTGTACGATTACGTTCGTATTCTGGATCTGGCAAGGGAATAGCAGACAATAAGGATTTTGTATATGGATGAACTGGATGTGAATAAAGCTCATCACTATCTGCTAGTTCCACCATATGACCAAGATGCATAACACCAATTCGGTCACTTATATATTTTACCATGGATAAGTCATGCGCAATAAATAAGTAGGTTAGACCACGCTCTTTTTGTAATTTTTTCAATAAATTAACTACTTGTGCCTGGATGGAAACGTCTAATGCTGAAATTGGCTCATCACAGATAATTAACTCAGGTTCTACAGCTAGAGCACGTGCGATACCAATCCGTTGTCTTTGTCCACCACTAAACTCATGTGGGAATCGAGTTGCATGTTCTTTATTTAGACCAACAGCCTCAAGTAATTCTTCAACACGAGCTCTTCGTTCATTTTCATTTTTAACGAGATGGTGAACATCTAGTCCTTCTGCAATAATATCCAATACAGTCATCCGAGGATTAAGTGATGAGGATGGGTCTTGGAAAATCATTTGCATTTTCCGATTGAATTTTAACTTTTCAGCTTTTGATTTCTTAGCGTGAACATTTTCACCATGGAAAAGAATCTCTCCATCCGTAGCATCATATAGGCGAATAATCGTTTGTCCAGTTGTAGACTTACCACTACCAGACTCACCTACTAATCCGAATGTTTCTCCTTTATAAACATCGAATGAAACATCATCAACAGCTTTAATGACTTTATTTCGACCAACTTGGAAGTATTTTTTTAAATGTTTAACTTCAAGAATTTTTTCTGCTTCGGTTGTCATCTTCATTGTCCCCCTTTCTTACCCGTTTTTGAGAACCCCTCAATTCTTCGTTTTACAGATTCAGGAATTTCAATTTTAGGGGCGTTTTCATGAAGTAACCATGTAGCAGCATAATGTGAATCAGATACTTTAAACATTGGTGGCTCCATTTCTGTATCAATTTCAAGAGCAAATTGATTCCTCGGTGCAAACGCATCCCCTTTTGGTGGGTTTAACATATCCGGTGGTGTCCCTGGAATTGTATAAAGTTCTTCATCATCACTATCTAATGTCGGCATTGAACCAAGTAATCCCCATGTATATGGATGTTTTGGATTATAGAAAATATCATCTACTGTTCCAACTTCAACAATTTTCCCAGCATACATGACAGCTACACGATCAGCAACATTTGCAACAACACCTAAATCATGGGTAATAAAAATAATGGAACAATTTGTTTCCTTTTGTATATCTTTCATTAGTTCTAATATTTGTGCTTGAATTGTTACATCAAGTGCAGTAGTCGGCTCATCTGCAATCAAAATTTTCGGATTACATGCAAGAGCGATGGCAATCACAACCCGTTGGCGCATACCACCAGAAAACTGATGTGGAAATTGATTTACACGAACTTCCGGTTGTGGAATTCCTACTAGATGCAAAAGCTCAATCGCTTTTTTCTTTGCATCGGCACGATTCATTTTTTGATGCTTAATTAAACCTTCCATAATTTGATTTCCGATTTTCATTGTTGGGTTTAATGAAGAAAGAGGGTCTTGGAAAACCATAGAGATCTCTTTTCCTCTTATTCTTTGCATCTCTTTTTCTGATTTTTTTACAAGATCTTCCCCTTGGAAAAGGATTTCCCCGCTTTTAATAATCCCTTGTGGCTTTGGAAGGAGCCCCATTAAAGTTGATGATGTAACCGACTTCCCTGAACCCGATTCACCAACAATCGCTAATGTTTCTCCTTCATTTAAATCAAAGCTAACACCTCGAACAGCTTGTACTTCACCGTTGTAGGTGTTAAATGAAACTCTTAAATCCTTTACTTCTAATAGTTTACTCATTTAATAACACCTACCCTTTTATTTATGCATTTTCGGATCAAATGCGTCACGTAATCCATCACCTAAAATATTAAAAGCAATCATAATAATTGATAATAAAACTGCTGGATAAAATAATAGGAATGGATAGATACGTAAGTTTTGGAAACCGATATTAATTAAAGAACCTAGTGAAGCATCTGGAGGGACAATCCCTAAACCGATAAAGCTTAAGAATGCTTCAAAGAAAACCGCACTTGGAATTGTAAACATTGTATTAACAATGATAATTCCACTAATGTTTGGTAATAAGTGCTTTAAGATAATTTTTCTATTTGGTGTACCTAAAGTTCTTGCTGCCAATACATATTCTTGGTTTTTCAATTTCAGTACTTCCCCACGGACAATCCGTGACATACTTATCCAACCAGTAATCGCTAAGGCAATAACGATTGACGTAATACCTGGGTCTAAGAATAGCATCATTAATAAAATAATAACTAAACTCGGAATACCAACTAATACTTCAACAATCCGTTGCAAAACATTATCGACCTTTCCACCAAGGAATCCAGAAATCCCACCATAAGCGACACCGATAATAAGGTCAAAAAATGCCGCAACAAAAGCAATAATTAATGATACACGTGTGCCTAACCATAGACGCGTCCACTGGTCACGACCTAATTGGTCAGTACCCAACCAGAAATATTGGTCTTTCATTCCTTTTGCTTCATATATATGATAAGTAGCTTGTACTTCTGCTGAATCCTTACTGCCATCGCCTTCACTTATCACTTTAAAATCAATATAGTCCTTATCGTTTTTAAAACGAGCAAGTGCTTTTCTTTTTGCTGCCTCAACGTTCGGGCCCTTATATTCTTCCTTCAAAGTTCCGTCAAAACCAAGCCAAGATACTTTTTCTAATACTGGGGCATGTGGCGGCATTTTTGCACGAGCTAAATCTTGTTCATCATTCCCATATTCATTCATATGTGGTCCAAAGATACTCATTAAAATAATAATAATAAGTAAAATCAAACTAATTACTGCAGGTTTATTCTTAAAAAATGTTCTTCTTGCATCTTGACCGAAAGTTCGACTTGGACGAGATATGAATTCACTCGTATCTTCTTTACGAACTAGAGGTTTAAATAAATCTTTCGGTACGTTATTTAAGTTTTTGTTTTCCATTTATTTACTCCCTCCAGTCACTCTAATTCTCGGATCAATTAATCCATAAAGGAGGTCAATAATTAAGATAATTACGATAAATGCAAAAGCATATAATAACGTCGTCCCCATAATTGTTGGATAATCATTCACCATTACTGATGATACGAACTGTTCACCAATACCAGGGATTGCAAATATCTTTTCAATAACTAGTGAACCTGTCATTAAACCGATTGCCATTGGGCCGATAACGGTAATAAGCGGGATAAGTGCGTTACGGAAACCATGCTTCCAAACACGACCAGCTTGTCCTATCCCTTTCGCCTTCGCTGTCAACATGTAATTAGAACCTAACACTTCAACCATCTCTGTTCTTATAAACCTTGCTGCTGTCGCCATTGGGCCAATCGCCAATGCAATCGTCGGTAAAACCGTATGTCTAAATTCACCCCATAGGGCAACTGGGAACCAGCCTAGTTCAACTGCAAATACATATTGAAGAAGTCCGGCAAATACAAAGGAAGGAATAGAAGTTCCTAATACAGCGATTATTGTTGAGGTATAATCAAGAAAACCATTATGGAATACTGCAGCAACTAGTCCCAATATGATTCCAAAAAACGTCCCAACTATCATTGCTTGGAGACCTATAAGCGCTGACGGCCCTATTCGATCCATCAATATAGTTGTTACAGGTGTGTTGTCAAATTTAAATGAGATTCCTAAATCCCCTTGCACAAGACCTGCCATATAGTGAGCATATTGTACAGGTAGCGGATCGTTCAACCCATATTTTTCCAATACAATTTCTTTTTGTTCTTCACTTAATTTATCTTCCGCACTCAAAGGAGTACCTGGCAACATTTTCATAAGGAAAAATGAAACAGTTGCGATGATAAATAGTGTGATTAACATATATCCTAATCTTCGTAGAATATATCGAGTCATTATGCCACCTCCTAAAGAATTAAAGGGTAAAATAATAATGTTCCCTATTGTTTGAATCTTTTACTTACAAGAGTAAAGAGAGTATATGCCACCTTCCGGACATATACTCTCCTTATTTTAACTCTCAAACTATTATTAGTAAATAGAAATTTATTATTCTTCTGATCCTATAAATGCCCATTTATATTCGTAGTCTGCACCGAACTTATTCGCAATAATACCTTGTGCTTTTGGAGATACGAGTAACGCACGAGAACGTTGGTATACAGGAGCGATTGCAGCATCTTCAAATAATAGTTTTTCTGCTTGTAATAGCGCTTCATAACGTTTGTCTTGATCGTTTGCATAAGTTGTTTGAGCGTCATTTAATAGTTTGTCATATTCTGGGTTAGAATAGCCCATCTTGTTGTTTCCACCATCTGTTACCCATAGGCTTAAGAATGTAAATGGATCTAAGTAATCTGGACCCCAACCTGCAAATTCAATATCGTAATCTTGTGCAGTATCTAAATCAAGTCTTTGTTCGAATGGAACGTTTTTAATTTTAATTTTTAATCCTGGTAGATTTGTTTGCATTTGGTTTGCAATATATTCGTTCATAATTTTTGCACTTTCACCATCATCGCCCAAAAACTCTAGTTCGAGAGAGTCAACGCCTAACTCTTTTAGACCTTGTTCCCAATATTTTTTCGCTTCTTCTACATTATAAGTTACAAGATCACCGTTTGTTTCACGGAAGTCCTTACTTGTAGCAGGTACTTGAACGAAATCTTTTGGTATTAAACCATTTGCTACAATCGAACCGTTGTTAAGAATTTCGTCTACAGCTGCTTGCTTATCAAAAGACATCGAGATGGCTTTACGAATATTTACGTTTGCAAGCGGTGTTTTTTCACCTTTACGCACTTGGTTTAATTTTAAGTAGAATACAGATGTATCCGGAATCGTTGTAAAGTCTTCATGTGTTGAGTAAACATCTACTAAGTCTGAAGTTAAACCTGCACGGTCCACTTCACCCTTTTCATACAAATCAACACCCGCTTGCGGATCTTTTACAACTACAAATGTAATTTTATCTAATTTAACAGAGTCTTTATCCCAATAATTTTCGTTCTTCACAAGTTCCCACTTATCAGAAGTACTTTTCCATTTATTTAATGTAAATGGACCATTGAATAGTAAAGTTTCTGTACTCGTTGCGTATTTATCGCCTTGTTCTTCAACAAACTTTTTGTTTAAAGGCAAGAATGTTCCGAAAGTTGTAAGCGACTCGAAGTATGGTGTAGGGTTTTCAAGCTCTACAACTAATGTATAATCATCTTCTGCCTTTACACCAAGCTCTTCAACTTTAGCTTCTCCTTTATTCACTGCTGTTGCATTTTTAATTACGCCACCCATCATATATGGACCGTACTCTGATCCTGTATCTGGATTAACAGCGCGTTGCCAAGCATAAACAAAGTCATGCGCAGTAACTGGGTCACCATTTGACCATTTTGCATCTTCGCGTAATTTGAATGTCCAAGTTAGCCCGTCATCGGATACTTTATGTTCAATAGCCATCGCTTCTGAAGCTTCCCCATTTTCATCCAGACGGTATAACCCTTCCATTGTTGCTCCTAAAAATTCAAAACCGTATCGGTCTGTTACAACTGATGAATCCATGGACGGAATCGTATCACCATTTAATAGTTTTAATACTTGTTCTGTTTCCTTTTTTGCATTGCTACCAGATTTCCCCTTTTCAGAAGAACCTGAGCTCTCCTTTGATCCTCCACATGCAGCAAGTACTGTGCTTACAAGAAGAAGTACCGCCAGAAGAAGTGACCACTTTCTTTTTTTCATACTTTTGCCCCCTTAATGTTTGTTTTTAATTTTCTGACACCTTGGACTCAATAGGTTTATTGCTTGGTTATTTAGAAGTATACAATTATTTGTTTGTTTTGTAAAGAAGAAAATAAATATATTGCTATAATTTTTAGAATCAGTAGTTTTTATTAATATATTACCATTTTTATAGGTGTTTTAAAGAAAGTTAACATTAACTATTTTATAAATACCTCTATTTCTGTATATCAATAAAGGGTTAACGTTGCAAAGAAGGATAGTGTATAATTATTATTTATATTAATAACGAAAATGTTATAATAATTTAGTGATTGAAAACAAATAATGATAAGGTGAAAAACCATGGCAAATAAATTAAACTTCATTATATTACTTATAAATTTATTAATAATCATATTTCTTACACATAGTCTCTCATTAATTAAACTTATCAATTCTTTCTTCTATATTGGATTTATGTATTTAGTTGGGTTTTTATTTCTATTTACAGTTAAGGGGAGATTTTTTGACGGACTCGTTTATGGATTTCGGCGATTTAATCATGTCATGTTCAAACGAGATGATTACTTAGAGGAGTGGAAGGATAAACCATTACCTTCCGAAAATTTTAATGCAAAAATATATCACGTTTTCAAATGGCAAACAATCATTTTACTTACTGTTCTACTTTTATTGACTGTTATCTTTTATATTTTTGATTAAACGATTCATAGAAAAATTGGGCACCTTTTTACAGATGCCCTTTTTTTATTTCAAATTAACTTTGTCCAACAATAATTACTTTCCTCACACCATCTACCAATTTTAAATCCTCAATAAATTCTGTCGCTGAGGTGATTAGATTACTTGTGTCAATTGAATAGACGACGTTAGCAATACCTTGAAGGGGAATACTTTGATTTATTGTTAAAATATTCCCCTTCTTATTCGCAACAAACTTTAAAACTTCTGATAAGATTCCCGGACGATGTTCGAGAATAAGTGAAATGGTAATAATTTTTTGATATGTTGCCGCATTAAATGGGAAGATTTTATCTTTATATTTATAAAAGGCACTTCGACTTAAATTTACTCTTTCTACTGCTTCATTAATTGTATTTACTTCACCTGTTTCAATTAACTTTTTGGCCTCAACCGTTTTATAAATCGCCTCTGGTAATACATCAGCTCGAATTAAATAAAATTCTTCTTTATGATCCATTATAAACTCTCCATTTTTTATACTACTATACGACTGTTATTATAAGAGAATTTTCGTTTCGTTACAAATGACAAAATAACTTATAAAACTACAGTGTGTTTGATTGATTATTCTAATTATTTACTATAATATAAAATTATTAAGCTATGATTATGGAGGGGTGAGTAAATGAATAACCAAGTATCAAAAAAGGTTTTAGTTGCCAGTCTTGTTGGTAGTTCCATTGAGTGGTTCGATTATTTTCTTTATGGTACGATTGCAGGTTTAGTGTTTAACCAACTCTTCTTTCCAAATGAAGATCCCGCCATTGGACTTATCTTATCTTACGCAACATTTGCTTTATCTTTTTTTATACGTCCTTTAGGTGGAATTATTTTTAGTCATATTGGTGATAAGATTGGACGTAAGAAAACATTAGTCCTAACATTAAGTTTAATGGGGATTGCAACTGCAGGTATGGGTTTATTGCCAACTTATGAAACAATCGGGATATGGGCACCTATTTTACTTATTACATTAAGACTCATCCAAGGGATTGGACTTGGTGGTGAGTGGGGTGGCGCTCTACTTCTAGCCTATGAATATGCACCAGCCGGAAAAAGAGGGCTTTTTGGCAGTATTCCTCAAATGGGGGTAACAATTGGGCTATTGCTCGGGACGTTGGTTATGTCCTTAATGACATTAATGCCAAATGATTTATTTTTAAGTTGGGGTTGGAGAATTCCGTTTTTACTTAGTGCTATATTAGTTGTTTTTGGTTTATGGGTACGAAAAGGAATTGACGAAACACCTGAGTTTAAACAAGTAAAAGAAAAAGGGGAAGTTGCAAAGGTACCTTTATTCGAAACACTTCGTACTCATTGGAAGGAAGTTTTCATTGCTATTGGTGGAAAAGTTGTCGAAACAGCTCCATTCTATATCTTTGGTACATTTATTGTTAGTTTCGCAACGAATAATTTAGGGTTTCAAAGTACAAAGGCATTAAATGCTGTAACAATCGCAACAATTATTACAACTATTTTAATACCGATTATGGGGAGCTTGTCGGATAAATTTGGGCGTAAACGTCTTTATGTTATCGGGACTGTATTCATGATTCTTTACGCATTTCCGTATTTCTGGATACTTGAGCTTCGTACAAACGTCGCACTAACTGTCGCAACGATTATTGGTCTAGGAATTATTTGGTCACCAATTACCGCTGTCTTAGGTACAATGTTTTCGGAAATTTTTAAATCCAATGTGCGTTATACAGGTGTCTCCTTAGGCTACCAAATCGGGGCAGCTGTTGCAGGTGGTACGGCACCGTTAATTGCAACCGCTTTACTAACGACTTTTAACAATTCTTACGTTCCAGTAGCCATTTATATTATGTTTACAGCATTCATTTCACTAATTAGCGTTATGTTCGTTCGTGAAAAGAAACAACAAGTGACAAGTACGTCAGAACAAATAAAGCTATAATGAGGATGAATATTCTTCTCCATTACAAAAAATGAGTGATACACAGAAGGGTTTGTTTGAAATGTTACTATTATCAGAAAGCGATATAAAAGATTTATATACGATGGAACTAGCGATATCCGATTTGGAAATTGCACAATCCGAGTATTTGAACGGACGCGTTGCGAATCCTCATCGGACTGTGATTGACTTTCCGAGCGAGAATGCATCAGCTCTTTATATGCCGAGCGCTATGGAGAATGCAGGGGTCACTGGTGTAAAAGTAGTGACAATTTTCCCTAACAATCCTTTACAAGGGAAAAAGACAACTCAAGGTGTCCTATTACTAAGCGATGCAAAGACAGGAGACCATCTTGCTTGTATGAATGCTTCTTACTTAACCCGATTACGTACTGGAGCAATTAGCGGGATAGCTACAAAATATATGGCGCGGGAAAATGCTGAGCATGTTGCTGTTATTGGCTGTGGAGCAATGGCTGTGGAACAACTTGAAGCCGTCCTTACTGTAAGAAAGATTAAAAAGATTTACTTATATAATAGAACAAAAAATAAAGCTTTTCTCTTTGCAAAAAATATAAAGAATAGACATCCGTTATTTCCCGGGGAAATATTTGTCGTAGACCATCCTGATGAAGCAGTGGGGGATGCTGATATTATTATATGTGCAACAAGATCTGAAACTCCTGTATTTTCCGGTGATTCTTTAAAGGCTGGTACTCATATTAATGGGGTAGGCTCCTATCTTCCTCATATGCAAGAAGTTGATGAAACTACGATTTTAAAATCAAATAAAATTGTTGTTGATACGTTATCTGGTGTAAAAGAAGAAGCAGGCGAATTCATTACTCTTGCAAATAAAGGAATATGGAGTTTTGACCTCATTCATGGAGAATTAGCTCAACTTGTTGAGAATAAAATTTCTGGTCGTGAAGATGATGATGAAATTACCTTTTTTAAATCTGTCGGTACCGCCTATTTTGACTTAGCAGTTGCATATGCCGTATATAAGCAGGCCATTCAAAAAGGAGTAGGTGTGGAATTTAATCTATAAACTCGTTTTCCATTTATAAAGGGCAGTTTCCATGAGTGAAATGGAAATGTCCTTTTTTTCAAGCTATGTTCTCAAAGATTTTATGTTTTGAAGGGGAAAATTCACTGTCATTCAAGCAAGGTGGTAACTCATATTTAAGATTGAGGATAATAGAAAAAGGAACGATCCAAGAGGTTATTAACAGCTGTTGTCCTATATCATGGGTTTTGAAAGATGAAAAAAGGCATCTAGAAGTCGAAAATCCCACTATCTAGATGCCTTTAGTTATTATTTTCCTGCTACGGCGGCCTCAACTTCGCTTAATGGAATACCTAGTGCTCTAGCTACACCTTCACCATACGCTGGGTCAGCTTTATAGCAGTTTGTAATATGACGTAATTGAACTTCTTTTGTTGTTCCTTCCATATTTCTTGCTGTATTACAAAACAGTCTTTGTTGTTCGTCAGCAGTCATTAGTCGGAACAATTTACCTGGTTGTTCATAGTAAAGATCGTCATCTTCACGGAAGTTGTGATAATCTGCAGTACCGAAAATATCTAATTCAGGTTCTTGATGTTCTTTACTATCTTGCCATTCACCATAGCTATTTGGACTATACGAAATCCCATTACCTTGAACAGTATTCATTATTCTCATCGCTCCATCACGATGGTAAGGGTTAAAGTTCTTCGCATTTTTCGGATAGTTAACTGGAATTTGCCAATGGTTAACACCTAAACGGTAGCGTTGGGCATCACCGTAAGAGAATAGACGGCCTTGCAACATTTTATCAGGTGAGAAACCAATTCCAGGCACAATATTTGTTGGAGCAAAAGCAGCTTGTTCTACTTCCGCAAAGTAGTTCTCTGGATTGCGATTTAATTCCACAACACCAACTTCAATTAGAGGGAAGTCCTTTTTATACCAAACTTTTGTCAAATCAAATGGATTATATGGTAATTGTCTTGCTTCCTCTTCAGTCATCACTTGAATATACATTGTCCAACGCGGATAATCCCCACGTTCAATCGCTTCATATAAATCTCTTTGATGGCTCTCGCGGTCTTTACCAATTAATGCTTCTGCCTCTTGATCTGTTAAGTTTTTAATACCTTGTTGTGTTTTGAAATGGAATTTAACCCATACACGCTCATTGTTTGCATTAAACATACTGTATGCGTGGCTTCCAAACATATGCATATTACGATAACTCGCAGGGATACCACGGTCACTCATAACGATTGTTACTTGGTGAAGTGCTTCTGGGAGTGATGACCAGAAATCCCAGTTTGATTGAGCATTATGCATATTCGTACGAGGGTCGCGTTTTACAACATGGTTTAAATCTGGGAATCTCTTAGGATCTCTCATAAAGAATACAGGTGTGTTATTTCCTACAAGGTCCCAGTTCCCCTCTTCTGTATAAAACTTCATTGCCGTACCACGGATGTCGCGCTCAGCATCAGCAGCTCCACGTTCACCCGCTACTGTAGAAAAGCGAATAAACATATCCGTCTTTTTCCCAACTTCAGAAAAAAGTTTTGCCTTTGTATACTTTGTAATATCGTTCGTTACAGTAAATGTCCCATAAGCACCGGAGCCTTTTGCATGCATACGGCGTTCAGGAATTACTTCTCGATCGAAATGAGCAAGTTTTTCAATAAACCAGTAGTCTTCCATTAATAAAGGACCACGTGGGCCAGCTGTTTTTGAATCATCATCATTTGGCACTGGAGCACCGAACGCTGTAGTCATTCTTTTCTTTTCATCACTCATTTATATGTACCTCCTAAAATCGCATTTTATCGTCAACCACATTAACAATTTTATAATATCATAGTTATTATAACTTTACAATTAATATAACTTAAAAATATATTAATTTTACTTTCTAATATAAAAAACCCTTCAACCATACGCGTAACACCAATATATAAGCGGAGTTAACGTTGATTATGATTAAAACCGTGTCCAATATAAGAACCTAAATTATTCTCAATTACTATATATTAATGATAATTTTTAGCCATCTCAAAAGGAACTATTGAAAACAAAATGGTTTATTGACAATCCTCTCTAACTTGCTTATCTTTATCTTGTCTTGCTTATTAACAATTCCAATTGTTTTATATGGTAAAGCCCGTCATGCAAACAATCTTTCCATCATGCCTATAAGTAGAATTCGCTGAAAGAAAGATAGTTTTAATGCTAGCGAAGCCTTCCTTGTGCACTTATGCATAAAAGGAAGTAGAAATCAAAAAATTGTACTCTCCTATTAACCAAGTTGAAGGATTAGTATAGTCTTAATTTCATTTATATGATAATTTTATCGATTATGTCATAAATTGCCGATTCTTTGTTATAATAAATAAGGAAAATGTGAATTTGATTCCACTTTAAATAGAGAGCTAACTATTGGCTCTTTTATTCATTTGAGAATTGTTTACTAAATAACGCTAGGAGAGATGAACTTGGAAAGAGTAGTTGGAACTGTTGTTAGAGGACTGCGGTGCCCAATCATTAAACAAGGTGACAATATAGAAGAAATTGTTGTTCATAGTGTATTAGATGCTGCTGAAAAAGAAGGGTTTCAAGTTCAAGACAAAGACATCGTTACCGTTACAGAGTCCGTTGTTGCCCGCGCCCAAGGAAATTATGCTACTACGAATGATATTGCACATGATATTCGTAAAAAGTTTGGAGAAGAAACAATTGGTGTCATCTTCCCGATTTTAAGTCGAAACCGTTTTGCCGTCGTTTTAAGGGGCATTGCAAAAGGTGCGAAGAAAATTATTCTTATGCTTAGTTATCCATCAGATGAAGTGGGGAACCATCTAGTTGACATTGATGTACTCGATGAAAAGGGAGTGAATCCTTGGACAGATGTGCTAACGGAAGAACAATTTAGAACTTATTTTGGCCATAACCCACATCCATTCACTGGTATTGACTACATTGATTATTATAAGAATATAATAGAAGAAACTGGTGCAAAATGTGAAGTCATTTTCTCTAACAATCCAAAAACAATTTTAGACTATACAAAAAATATACTTACATGTGATATACATACACGTTTACGAACAAAGAAAATATTAAAAGCAAATGGTGCCGAAAACGTTTTTAGCCTTGATGATATTTTAAATGAGTCAATAAATGGTAGTGGATTTAATGAAGATTTTGGCTTACTTGGTTCGAACAAATCAACTGAAGATACGATTAAATTGTTTCCACGGAATTGCCAACCAGTCGTAAACAAGATTCAGGAGCTTTTAAACGAGAAGACTGGTAAACAAGTTGAGGTAATGATTTATGGAGACGGAGCATTTAAAGATCCGGTTGGGAAAATTTGGGAATTGGCAGACCCAGTCGTTTCTCCTGCTTATACAACTGGCCTCGAGGGAACACCGAATGAAGTTAAATTAAAATACCTTGCTGATAATAACTTTGCACATTTAGAGGGAGAAGAATTGAAAAGAGCCATTTCTGATTATATCTCTCATAAAGATGA
This sequence comes from Bacillus andreraoultii, assembly GCF_001244735.1. Classification (GTDB taxonomy): domain Bacteria; phylum Bacillota; class Bacilli; order Bacillales; family Caldibacillaceae; genus Caldifermentibacillus; species Caldifermentibacillus andreraoultii. The sequence continues at coordinate 178,532 of NZ_LN868937.1, read as the reverse complement.
AGATTTAGTCGGTGCCATGGAATCGCAAGGCACAACACCTAGAAGACTAACAGACCTAATTGGTTCTCTATCAGATTTAACTTCAGGTAGTGGTGATAAAGGAACACCAATCATTTATATTCAAGGGTACTTCGATAATTACACAAAATAATGATATATTCTTTTTTCAAATGGGCATTCTATTATTCGTAGTAGAATGTCTTTTTATTTAGAGAGCTTACAATGCATAAAATTTAACATTCATATTCGGATATTGTACAATTATTATTAAGAGAATTGATAGAGTTGTCTATTTTACTCGTTAAACAATTATGATTCTATCCGTTTCTCAATTATATTATTGCTCACCTCTGTACAAAATGTTAAAGATATGTGAATAAGCCTTGTTTTATTTGACAAAGATATTTAGTACTATATAATAATAATTGTAATAAAGAAATTGATATAATCAAAAAGAAACACAAGCTATACAATTTATTCTGTTATCTACTATTTATTAAAATATATTTTAGGAGGAATTACATCATGTCACTAGTAGGAAAAGAAGTTCTACCATTTAATGCACAAGCTTACAAAAACGGAGAATTCATTAATGTTTCTGAACAAGATTTGAAAGGTCATTGGAGTGTTGTTTGCTTCTATCCAGCAGACTTTACATTTGTTTGTCCAACAGAACTTGAAGATTTACAAGAACAATATCCAAAATTACAAGAACTTGGTGTAGAAGTATTCTCAGTTTCTACTGATACTCACTTTACGCATAAAGCATGGCATGATCATTCAGATGCGATTAGCAAAATTACATACGCAATGATTGGAGACCCTTCTCACGTAATTTCTCGCAACTTTGAAGTTCTTGATGAAGAACAAGGCCTTGCTCAACGCGGAACTTTCATTATCGATCCAGATGGGGTAATTCAAGCCGTAGAAATTAATGCAGACGGAATTGGCCGCGATGCTAGCCAACTAATTGATAAAATTAAAGCAGCACAATATGTTCGTACACATCCAGGTGAAGTTTGTCCAGCTAAATGGAAAGAAACTGGGGAAACATTAAAACCTAGCCTTGATCTTGTAGGTAAAATTTAAGGAGTGCTTATAAATGATACTAGATGCAGATATTAAGGCACAATTAAATCAATATCTTCAGTTAATGGAGAATGATATTTTAATTAAAGTAAGTGCAGGTTCTGATAAAGTATCAGGTGATATGCTAGCTCTTGTTGATGAGCTAGCTACTATGTCACCTAAAATTAAAGTGGAACATGCAAGCTTACAAAGAACACCTAGCTTTAGTGTAAATCGTATCGGGGAAGATACTGGCGTTGTCTTTGCTGGTATTCCATTAGGACACGAATTTACATCATTTGTTTTAGCCTTATTACAAGTAAGTGGAAGGCCTCCAAAAGTAGATCAAGCAGTCATTGATCAAGTGAAAAGTTTAACAGGTGAATACCATTTTGAAACTTTCGTTAGTCTCACTTGCCATAATTGTCCAGACGTTGTTCAAGCCCTAAATGTAATGAGTGTACTCAATCCAAATATTACTCACACAATGATTGATGGTGCCGCATTTAAAGAAGAAGCTGAAAGCAGAAATATTTTGGCGGTCCCAACTGTCTTCTTAAATGGTGAGGAATTTGGCAGTGGCCGTATGTCACTAGAAGAAATTCTTGCAAAATTGGGGAAAACTAGTGATCCGTCCGAGTTTTCAAATAAAGAACCGTTTGACGTTCTTGTTGTCGGTGGTGGCCCAGCTGGTGCAAGCGCAGCAATCTATGCAGCACGTAAAGGGATTCGTACAGGAATAGTTGCTGAACGTTTCGGTGGACAAATTATGGATACAAAAGGGATTGAAAACTTCATTAGTGTGAAGTATACAGAAGGTCCACAACTTGCAGCCAGCCTTGAAGAACATGTAAAAGAATACCCTGTTGATATTATGAATTTACAACGAGCAAAACGATTAGAAAAGAAAGATAACCTCGTTGAAGTTGAATTAGAAAATGGTGGCGTATTAAAGAGCAAAACTGTTATTCTATCAACTGGTGCTCGTTGGCGTAATGTCGGTGTTCCAGGTGAAGAAGAGTTTAAAACAAAAGGTGTAGCGTATTGTCCACATTGTGATGGACCGTTATTTGCAGGTAAAGATGTAGCTGTTATTGGTGGCGGTAACTCAGGTATTGAAGCGGCTATTGACCTTGCTGGAGTTGTAAAACATGTGACCGTTATTGAATTTGCTCCAGAATTGAAAGCAGATTCCGTACTACAAGATCGTTTATATAGTCTTCCAAATGTGACCGTTATAAAAAATGCTCAAACGAAAGAAATTACTGGTACAGATAAAGTAAACGGACTAACTTATATTGACCGTGAAACTGGTGAAGAGCATCATATCGAATTGGCTGGTGTGTTTGTTCAAATCGGTCTTGTTCCTAATACTGAATGGTTAGAAGGAACCCTTGAACGGACAAGAATGGGTGAAATTATTGTTGATGAACACGGTGCAACAAGTATTCCAGGTGTTTTTGCAGCTGGTGACTGTACAAACAGTGCTTACAAACAAATTATCATCTCCATGGGGTCCGGAGCTACTGCTGCACTAGGTGCGTTTGACTACTTAATTCGAAATTAATTACTCATTTTGATTTTAATAAATGGTTATAAAAACGGGGCCGTTCAGAAAGTCGTATTTTTTATTTCTGGATGCCCCCTTTTCATGTTTCAAAACCTTGATATAACATCTTACTTGACTATCACATTTTTTGGGATATCGCCTTTTCGGACAACCCCGGTTTTTTTCTATTAACTTATTTATTTTCATACGGACACGTTCACTTTTCCTGTTAATAGTAATTGCATTAACCCTTCCTTTTGCTGTTTTACTTGCAACAATTCTTCTTCTAATAGATTTAATTCATTATCTGCTGTTTCAAGTAGATGAACAATTGCAGTCTGTTCCTTTTCGTCTGAAGGAATAAAGAGCCTTAACTGCTTCATCATCGCTTCAGATATTTCCTTTTGTCCCGTTCCTCCGATAAGAAGTTCTATTCTTTTATAAAAGTTAGGGTTAGACATATAGTAATAATAAAACTTCAAATTACCTTTTATACCATGTACACTACTAATTGCATTGGAAGCAACATAATTGACCATTCCTTCTGGGACCATACCCATGCCTCCGTTGTGGAAATTTTGCCTTCCTATGAGTAACTCGCCAGGATCCCTTATATAATATGGTCGACCCTTTACTGTAATATTTGGTTTTTTATCCGTAGCCTCTATACCTTTTAAATATAGCTTCACTGTTAATAAATAATAATTATACGGATCCTTCACTGGCCTTTTCTTCAAAAAACTCATTACGTCTCTAAATTTAACTTTTATCCATTCATTTTGAAAACCTGGTAACCTTACTTTCCCAGATAACAATCGCTCCATTAATCCACGTTTTACTTTCCTTTTTTCTTCTAGCATTCTTTCTTTGTAATCAATTGCCTTATCCCAAGTAGCTAGAATCGCAGCTATCTTCCGCTGTTCATTTATAGGTGGTTTTGGAATTAAGAGCGGTTGTATATGCTTGTTGTTAAGTTGAGGAATTGTCGATGTATCCGCAATTTTATATAGCCCTTTATTTAGTAAAAAGTAGTATAGAAATTCTCTATCAAATTGTTCTTCATCGACTTTAACACCCATGATATTTGTGTCAAAGTAACTATCCTCTGTTAATATGCGGATTTTATTTGTTAAAATTGCTGCCCCACGTTTCGGGAAAATTAAGCTTCCTTTTGGTACAACTTTCTTTATGTTTTGATTCGCGATGTTTAATTTACTGTCTACCATATATTTTGCTGAACGATTTAAATCATCTACTTTAAAATAGGGAATTCCATTTTCATTAAATTGTAAATTAGAAGGGCTGTCTCCACTATAAATCGTCATATAATTGCCTAGTTTGACAACTTCCCAATGGTTCGGTAGAGAGTCTAGTGAGGTCGCCTTCATTTGTAATCCTTTATTTATCTTGTCTATTGTCAAATCCTTCACTCCACCTATAAAAAAGTACAGCCAAGCTATAAATCATTCGGACTGTCTTTGTGAAATTTCTATTAGTAACTTTTTATATGTCGTAGGCTTTAATCAACGGACTCACAACTCAAACCTCGTTTCTCCATGCATAAATGATGAAGGATAACCTCATAAACCCATCATCGTCACTTCCTTTACTTGTAAAGGAAAAAGAAGCCATCTAGAATTATCTAGATGACCTTCTACCATTTACCCAAAGTTTTATGAAACTTGCATATTTTTTATACTTCTTGTAATACTTTCTCCGGTGTTGGCGGTATGGTTGCTTCCGTTTTAAGTCCTAGTATTTGCGATGTGGACTCATGAATATCTTGGAATAGACCTGGATTGGCAACGAGTGATGCACCATAAGAAGGTATCATTTCCCTTATTTTTAGTTCCCATTTATTCATATATTGTGGAAAACATTTTTCTAATACTTCTAACATGACATGTACAGCAGTTGAAGCACCAGGTGAGGCACCGAGTAAAGCAGCAATGGATCCGTCTGCAGCACTTACTACTTCCGTTCCAAATTGCAGTGTTCCCTTACCACCTGTTTCAGTATCTTTTATCACTTGAACTCGCTGTCCTGCTACAACAATATCCCAATCTTCTAATTTAGCATTAGGGATAAATTCACGTAACTCTTCTAATCGCTTTTCATTAGAGAGCATGACTTGCTGGATTAAATACTTTGTTAATGACATTTCTTTTACTCCGGCGGCTAACATTGTCATCACATTATTTGGTTTCACAGATCCAATTAAATCTAAGTTTGAACCCGTTTTTAAAAATTTAGGTGAAAATCCTGCAAACGGACCGAATAATAATGCTTTTTTATTATCAATATATCTTGTATCAAGATGTGGGACAGACATTGGTGGCGCACCAACTTTTGCCTTTCCATACACCTTTGCATGATGCTGTTCAATAATTTCTTGATTTTTACATACCATAAATAACCCACTAACTGGGAAACCACCAATATGCTTAGATTCTGGGATTCCTGTTTTTTGAAGTAATGGTAGACTTCCACCACCTGCACCGATGAACACAAATTTTGCTGTATGATATTCTATGTTTCCTCCATCAATATCTTGTACCTTTACTTCCCACAGTCCATCACTCGTCCGCTTAATATTTTTAACTTGGTGCTTATAATTCATTTCCACACCCTGGTTCGTTAAATGTTTAAATAAAATTCGGGTAAGTGCACCGAAATTTACATCCGTACCAGAATCAATTTTTGTTGCTGCAATTGGCTCTTTTGAGGTACGACCATCCATCATTAACGGTATCCATTCTTTCAGTTTTTCTGGGTCATCAGAGAATTCCATACCTTGAAATAACGGATTAGTTGACAGCGCTTTATATCTTTTCTTTAAAAATTGTACATTGCTTTCCCCTTCAACAAAACTCATATGAGGTAAAGGCATAATAAAGTCTTGCGGGTTTTGAATTAAATCACTTTTTACAAGATAAGCCCAGAACTGCTTTGATAATTGAAATTGTTCATTTACTTTTATCGCCTTATTCGTATCAATTGTTCCGTCCGGCTTTTCTGGTGTATAGTTTAATTCACATAAAGCCGAATGTCCTGTCCCCGCATTATTCCATTCATTCGAACTTTCCTCACCAGGCTTAGGTAATTTCTCAAACACTTTAATTTCCCAATCAGGAGCTAATTCCTTTAATAATGAACCTAATGTTGCACTCATAATTCCAGCACCAATCAGAATCACATCTGTTTTTGTTTGTATGTTACTCATTTTCCCCATCCTTATCCCCTTAAAGTTATGATTAATATTGACATTTTACCTATTTAATTAACGTAACCAACATGGACATAGAACTTTTTGAATACAGTATACCTTAATTTTATTCTATCAGAATTTTTAATGGATTAAAATATTATTTTGCTATTCTAAGATAGTTATAAATGACATGAACGTGGAAAATCAAAATGCAACTGGTACCATTTCGTTTGAAGAGTAACACGGAAACAATCGGTCAAAGTGAAATGATTGTTTCCTCCCTGATGACTTGATCTTTTATTTATTTCATATGATTATTGTCTTTTGTTCGACATAGTTATGTGTAACTCGTTTCGCTTTTCTTCCATAAAATTTATTGTCCTAGTCATCGAAAGAACATGACTGATTTACTTAGCGTTCTCATTTCCCTTTTCCACTGGATTTCCTTCATAAGAAACCCAATCACTATAACTACCTGCATAAAGTTTCACATTTTTATAACCAGCCATTTTTAACGCTATATAATTTGGTGTAGCCGTTACACCAGACCCACAATAAACAATAATCGGTTTATCTTGGTCAATTTCAGCAAATCTTTTCTTTTGTTCTTCTTTACTTTTAAAAAACCCTTTCTCTAATCCATTTTCCCAGAACTTGTTTATTGCACCTGGAATATGCCCCGGAATTTTATCAATTGGTTCAATGTCTCCTACGTACCGAGCGGGGTCTCTTGAATCGATTAATACTGATGATTTTTTTCCATCCGTAACAATCTCTTTTACTTCATTGTAAGTAGCAAGTATTTCTTTACGAATATTTACTTTGAAATAAGCATGCTCATGTTCAGGAATTTCCTTCGTTGTCGGAAAACCAGCTTGAACCCACCCTCGAAATCCTCCATTTAACACATACACATTGTCATGACCAAGATAAGTAAGTAGCCACCAAAAGCGTGATGCAAATTGGCCCTCTCCTCCATCGTAAGCTATGACCGTTTTGGAATGGTCGATTCCTACTTTTTCAAGATCTTGTTTAAATTTCTCCATTTCCGGAAGCGGATGTCTCCCTCCATGTTCTACTACTGGTCCTGATAGTTGCTTCTCAAGATGAAAATAGTAAGCACCAGGAATATGTGACTCTTGATACCGTTTTTCCCCAAAGTCTGGATTTCCTAAATCAAAGCGACAATCAACAATTTTCACCTGCTGATTATTTAACTGTTCAAATAACCACTCTTTGTTAACAACAAACTTCACTTAAACCACTCCTAACTTGGTTAAGTTTCAATGGAACATGCTTAAAAGAATAATCCATTACAAAAATATTTATGTCAATTCTCGGTAGTGCGAAAAATGTAATGAGCAAGTATTTTATAAAAATTATATACCTTTTTGAAAGTACTTACATCTAAAGTGGCTTATTAGAATAATGAGGGAATATTATGGAATGATTAGCATCACCATTTTTACGAATTACATACAAATAAAGGGGCACACCATTCATGTCCCCTTGGAATAAAAGAAATTCTATGCTGCTTCCCTATTTGTTTTATTAGCTCTATACGTTTGCTTTTCAATAATACTTCCTAAGATAAATCCAATTAGACCTGGAATGGCCCAACCAAAGCTTAAGTTTTGCAACGGAACAACGGAAAGTACTCCTGAAATCGCCCCGTTCAAAAGGGTGGAATTTATTACATCTAATAAACTAAATAACCCCACAAAGCTAATCGTCATACCGTAGACTGGACGATGATGGTATGGAATACGATCATGGATTAGGCCGAAGATCATTAATGTAATTGCCAATGGATATAATAAACGTAAAATAGGTACAGAGACTTTTAAAATTTGTGTTAAACCTAAATTGGCAACAACACCACTTGCAATACATAAAATGATTGACCAGCCAATATAGGATACCTTTGGAAATAAATTCGAGAAAAATTGAGCACAAGAAGTGATTAACCCAATACAAACATTTAAGCATGCTAATGTAAAAATTAGTCCTAAAACAATGGCTCCACCATTACCAAATAATTGTTTCATAACACTACTTAAAACAACCGCCCCATTATCTACTGTTCCAGGAAGTGGTGTAGCTGCCCCTAAATAAGCAATGATAAGATAACAAATGGATAGTAAAAGACCGGAAATGAGTCCAAATACGATTAAATACTTCACCTGTAGGGAACGACTTTCTATCTTCTTTTCTTTAAAAAGATTAATAAATATGACCCCATAAATTAAAGCACAAAGTCCATCCATCGTTTGATATCCATCTAAAATCCCCGTTGTGAATGGATTTCTACTATATGGGGGAACTGCCGCATTAAGTGGTGGGAAATCTTTAAATAACGATTTTATGAAAACAATGAAAATCAAAAATAATAATGCCGGTGTTAACATTTTTCCTAATCGATCTACTAGTTTCGTAGGCGTTTTTGCAAACCAAAAGACGATAAAAAAAAATAAAATCGTATAAGTAAACAGCCCTATTGGTGAACCAGAAAGTGACGCTGGTAAGAAAGGTTTCACTCCCATCTCATAAGCAAGACTTCCAGCGCGCGGTATTGCTAGTCCTGGACCAATGGATAAATAAATTGCAACTGGAAAAACAATCGCAAAAAGGGGATGGACACGTTGGATTAACTTCTCAAAGCTACCAGATTTCGCTATAGCAATAAATGATACGAGTGCTAATCCCGCATCTGAGATGATAAACCCACTAACCGCTTGCCAAACATTTTCCCCAGCAGCTTGTCCTAAAAAAGCAGGGAAAATTAAATTTCCTGCACCAAATAACATAGAAAATAACATAAAGCCATAAAACNCGAGAGCTGTAGTTTGCCTAAAAGAGCCTTTTTCTGCATTGATGTAATGCTGCCGAATCCTTTCTTAGGGAGCTTAAAGCTAATGGTAAAGTAGAAAATGAAAAATTTATACTTTACTATTCGCCTATGAAAAAATTGAATCCAATCGGATAAAAGTCCCCATTTAAAATAGAGGTCTAAAGTCGAATTAACTAAATGATCTCGCTTTGTTATAATGCACTAGGTGTGTTGAATTCTTAATCTTTTAACGATTCACCACAGATTAAGTAAAACTTAGTATACTCATAAGAAGGGGGAGATTGGGTGATCAAAAGGTTTTCCTTAGTCATTATATTTCTATTTGCTTGCTTATTTCTAGCTGCATGTTCCACATTCGAATCTGCGACAAAGACGGAAAAGAAGAAGGGGGGAGCATTAGAAGTCTCCATTGAAAAAGCTTCGTATATCTGGACAGAAGAAAGTGGAGATTTTTCCGAAGATGCGAAAGAAGCTCCTTTAGAGGTCGTCTTAAATATTAAAAATAGATCAAAATCAACATTATCCATTACACCTCGAAATGCTATTTTCCTTTATGACGGAGACAATCAACTTGCACCAATTGACATTTACGGTAATTATACGGGTATTGGTGGCGACAGAACGAGTGATATTAATCCTGGAAAGTCGACAAAAATGACATTTTATTTTAACGTTGAAAAAGGGAAGAAATACGAACTTGGAATTAAGCCAATGTTAATGGATCCAGGAAAGGAACCGAAAGAAGTCGTCCTAACCTTAGATACAAATAAATATAGTGATAGCTATGAAAAATTAGCAGAACCCATTCAAGCTTTAAGCGCGTTCATTGACACAGTCTTCTTGAAAAAAGAAAATAAAGCATATGATAAATTAGTTGCGATGAATCAAGAAGCGGCAATAAAAGAAGCAAAAGACTATTTTAAAGAAACATTAAATCTAAGCATGTTTAAAAAATTGACAGAAAAAGATATAGATAAGGCACAAGAAGAGTATATCTCACTTCTAAATGAAAAAGCATCCTACACCATTTCCCTTGTCGAATTTGGAAATGATAAAGCAACTGTTCGTGTAGAATATGAAACGATTCCATTAAACGACCTTTATCAAGGAATTTTTGATTATTCCGATGCTTATCGTGAAAAAACTGGAAATTATGATACAGATAAAAGATACCAATACGCTTTCTCTAAAATTGACGATATTATGGGTTCTATCTCAGTAAAAAAAGGAACGGCAATAGATATGAATCTAATGGCAAAAGATGGAAAGTGGGAAATTGATCAAGCGAAAGATTATCCTTATGAAAGCTTATTCACCACTTTTGGATCCGGAAAAATTTACTAAATAAAAAAAGAGGCCTGGCGTGTAAAATGGTACCTGTAGGTAGGACACTTGAAAAAGAGGGTTTCACCTACAGGTATTTTTTTATATACTTGAATTTTAGAATATGAGGATTAGGGGACAACATGAGTAAAATAACTTTTTCAACCAAAGAGATAAAAACACTTCAACAGAATCCAAATATACATCGTGTCAGCGATCGGTCTATTACCTATACTGACGATTTTAAAAATAGATTTATTGATGAGTACCTAGCTGGCAAACTCCCTCGTCAGATCTTTGCGGAGAACGGTTTCGATGTGGACGTTATAGGAATAAAACGAATCGAACAGTCAGCCTGCAGGTGGAAAAAGGCCTATGAGAAGAATGGCTTGATTGGGCTTACGGATACGAGGAAAAACGCTTCCGGCAGACCCTTGAAACGTGAGCTTTCACCGTCCGAAGTGATTGAAAGACAAAAGGCAAGAATCGAACTGTTGGAAGGACAGGTTGAGCTGTTAAAAAAGCTAGAAACGACAGAAAGGAGGCTGCTAAACTCAAGCGAAAATCTAAATCCGAATAATGCATATCAATTGATTCAGGAGACCATTGAACAAAATGGATTTAAGGGGATGACCAGGTATCTATGTGGCCTCTTAGAGGTATCCCGGTCTGGATATTATAGCTACCTAAAGGCTTCCTCTCTCCGGGAAGCAAAGGAGAAATTGGATCTTGAAGCGAAGGAAATCATTTTAAAGGCCTTTAATCGGCGCGGATATAAGAAAGGTTCACGCTCCATTAAAATGATACTGGAGAATGATTTTAACATTACGTTTAGCCGTAAAAAGATACAGAGAATCATGAGGAAATATGGAATCATCTGTCCTCACAGAAAGCCAAATCCTTATAAAAGGATCGCTAAAGCAACCAAGGAGCATCAGGTTGTTCCAAACAAGTTAAATAGGGAATTTAAGCAAGGAGTTCCAGGAAAAGTGTTATTAACGGACATTACTTATTTGCCATATAACGGAAATTCCATGGCTTATTTGTCAACCATAAAAGATGCGTCCACTAACGAACTCCTAGCTTACCATGTTTCTGATCGTATCACTCTAGACATCGCAACAAAGACGATTCACAAACTAATGAAAAACAAGAAGATTACACTACATAAAGATGCCTTCATCCACTCTGATCAAGGGAGCCATTATACGAGCCCCAGATATCAAAAGTTATTAAAAAAATATGGTCTAGGACAATCTATGTCCCGAAGAGGGAACTGTTGGGATAATGCCCCTCAAGAGTCTTTCTTTGGTCATTTAAAAGATGAAGTAGACTATCAATCTTGTAAATCCTTAAAAGAACTAAAAGCAAAAATAAATCACTATATGGTTTACTATAGCAATTATCGATATCAATGGAATTTAAAAAAGATGACCCCTATTCAATATAGGAATCATCTTCTAGTTGCTTAACCTCTTTTTTTATTGTGTCCTTGACATAGGTACCATTTTAAACAGTACTTCTCTTTTTTTTAACGTATTCAAGTTTCCACCTCAACCTAGATGTTATATAAAAAATACCATTCATAATGGTAAGATTCTTTTCAATTTCTAACCTGAATTATTCACAGAAATTCAGAAACTTATTATAACTTATGGATTACCAAGCCTTTTCGGCTTTATTGTAATTCATTAAAAAAATGAAAAAAGAATCCATTTCTGTTAAAGTTAAAGTAACCAAAACAAAAACCAAACAGAAAGGACTCTTTATATGGTTACTTTAACGCAAAAAACACTTGATTTCAATCATAAAATTAAATTGTCAAATGATGGAGGTTCTCTTTCCTCCGATACAGGTGAGTTTCTTTTTAGAGAATTCGATGAAAAAATTGGTTTTTCAAAGACTTTAGTTAAGTACTTGAGACTTAACGATTCAAGGAAATATTATCTTCATTCAAATGAAAACTTGTTACGTCAAAAAGTCTATCAAATCATTGCCGGGTATGCGGAAGATGATGCGGCTGATCAGTTGACTCATGATCCTGTGTTTAAGGAAATCATTGAAACTCCAACACTTGCTTCCCAGCCCAGTTTGTCTCGCTTTTATACACGATTTGATAAAGATTCAATTGAACAATTAAATCTGGCTAACCAAGAAATGCTTGATAAGATTCATTGTTTTCGACAATCGAAAGAGTTATTTATCGACTTGGATTCGACTCATTCGGATACATATGGGGACCAAGAATCTTCGTCATATAATACTCATTATGGCACGATGGGTTTTCATCCATTAGTCGCCTTTGATGGTGCGACTGGTGACTTTTTGAAAGCACAACTCCGTCCCGGAAATGTTTATACATCAAATGGTGTGGTGGAATTTATTCGGCCTCTCATTAAACATTATAACGAAATGTTTCCGGAAACTACCCTGTTTCTTCGTGGAGATAGTGGGTTTGCTGTTCCGGGATTATACGATCTGTGTGAAGAAGAATCTGTTTTGTATATTATTCGGTTGAAATCGAATTCACAACTACAAAGTTTAGCGAAGGAATACCATCCTTCTTCCGCACCTTTAGATGTTTCCAAGACGGAAACCTATTATGAAGAAACGATTTACCAAGCAAAATCATGGTCAAAACCAAGAAGGGTGATTATTCAATCGGTACGTCCTGCAGGTGAGCTGTTCTTTACCCATTCCTTTTTTGTTACTAACTTTGAATTAGCTTTTCCTCAAGATATCGTCCGAGCTTATCAAAAAAGAGGGACGATGGAAAACTATATCAAAGAAGCAAAAAATGGCTTTTACTTTGATCATATGAATAGCCACGCTTTTCTAGTGAACGAAGTAAAAATGATGTTAACACTTCTTGCATATAATTTGACCAATTGGTTACGAACTCTTTGTTTTCCGGAAGGTCAAAAAACTATGCAAATTGATACGATACGTACTCGGTTAATTAAAGCGGCAAGTAAAGTCGTGAAATCAGGCAGATCCCTTTACTTCAAACTATCATCGAGTTTTGTGTATCAAAATTTCTTTTGGGATGTACTGAATCGAATTCAAAAACTACAATTGGAATGACCAATAGAATACTTCTCATAACTGAAAAAAATAAATTTTTCAGTCAAGGGGGAAGTATGCCCAAAATACCAGAGTTGTTCTATTGAAAATTCAGTTATTTTATGAATTGGCTACGGTNACCTGAATTATTCACAGAAATTCAGAAACTTATTATAACTTATGGATTACCAAGCCTTTTCGGCTTTATTGTAATTCATTAAAAAAATGAAAAAAGAATCCATTTCTGTTAAAGTTAAAGTAACCAAAACAAAAACCAAACAGAAAGGACTCTTTATATGGTTACTTTAACGCAAAAAACACTTGATTTCAATCATAAAATTAAATTGTCAAATGATGGAGGTTCTCTTTCCTCCGATACAGGTGAGTTTCTTTTTAGAGAATTCGATGAAAAAATTGGTTTTTCAAAGACTTTAGTTAAGTACTTGAGACTTAACGATTCAAGGAAATATTATCTTCATTCAAATGAAAACTTGTTACGTCAAAAAGTCTATCAAATCATTGCCGGGTATGCGGAAGATGATGCGGCTGATCAGTTGACTCATGATCCTGTGTTTAAGGAAATCATTGAAACTCCAACACTTGCTTCCCAGCCCAGTTTGTCTCGCTTTTATACACGATTTGATAAAGATTCAATTGAACAATTAAATCTGGCTAACCAAGAAATGCTTGATAAGATTCATTGTTTTCGACAATCGAAAGAGTTATTTATCGACTTGGATTCGACTCATTCGGATACATATGGGGACCAAGAATCTTCGTCATATAATACTCATTATGGCACGATGGGTTTTCATCCATTAGTCGCCTTTGATGGTGCGACTGGTGACTTTTTGAAAGCACAACTCCGTCCCGGAAATGTTTATACATCAAATGGTGTGGTGGAATTTATTCGGCCTCTCATTAAACATTATAACGAAATGTTTCCGGAAACTACCCTGTTTCTTCGTGGAGATAGTGGGTTTGCTGTTCCGGGATTATACGATCTGTGTGAAGAAGAATCTGTTTTGTATATTATTCGGTTGAAATCGAATTCACAACTACAAAGTTTAGCGAAGGAATACCATCCTTCTTCCGCACCTTTAGATGTTTCCAAGACGGAAACCTATTATGAAGAAACGATTTACCAAGCAAAATCATGGTCAAAACCAAGAAGGGTGATTATTCAATCGGTACGTCCTGCAGGTGAGCTGTTCTTTACCCATTCCTTTTTTGTTACTAACTTTGAATTAGCTTTTCCTCAAGATATCGTCCGAGCTTATCAAAAAAGAGGGACGATGGAAAACTATATCAAAGAAGCAAAAAATGGCTTTTACTTTGATCATATGAATAGCCACGCTTTTCTAGTGAACGAAGTAAAAATGATGTTAACACTTCTTGCATATAATTTGACCAATTGGTTACGAACTCTTTGTTTTCCGGAAGGTCAAAAAACTATGCAAATTGATACGATACGTACTCGGTTAATTAAAGCGGCAAGTAAAGTCGTGAAATCAGGCAGATCCCTTTACTTCAAACTATCATCGAGTTTTGTGTATCAAAATTTCTTTTGGGATGTACTGAATCGAATTCAAAAACTACAATTGGAATGACCAATAGAATACTTCTCATAACTGAAAAAAATAAATTTTTCAGTCAAGGGGGAAGTATGCCCAAAATACCAGAGTTGTTCTATTGAAAATTCAGTTATTTTATGAATTGGCTACGGTTCTTAATTAAATACCGTTATGTTCAACTAATTTAACAAATTTTATCAAATGGGATTTGTAGCTATGAATATTTCAGGTCTAATTATATATGAAAAATAACAGCATGATATATTGATTTTTCAAAAGAATTATAGCCAAAATTATACTACAAAAGAACGTTTATTAATTATATTAAGTTTCCAACAACCCTACTGTTCTTTCCTAACGACCATCTTATACTATACCATCTGTATTCTTTCCATCAACTATCTCATTTGACAATTTACTGACACATTCAACTTATAGACGAACATACATACAAATTTTTTTATGAAGGATTTTAAATGAAGAAAGGGAATTTGTGCAAACTTTTTCTCGAAAGGAAGTCAAGCAAGTTTCTGAAAAAAAGAGAGAAGGCACTCTATAATAAATGTATGCTACTAGGCAAATACATTTTAGAAAAGGAGCCTTCTCATGAGTATCATTAAAACAAAAATATATGGGCTTTTAAAGAATACCGACGATTTCATTGCCACCTGAAGAACAGCTTCAAATATTTATGTACGAAATGTTTGCTTTATTAGGGGGAAAAGTGCTAGACCAATTTGATGATAACCGTTTGTAAATGAAGGGAGCTAGTGCTATACTAATTAATTGGTTCCTGAAACCGAAAGTACTCCTTTCCTACTATGGGGTATCCTATCAGTTTATATTTGTGAAAAATAGCACATTTTGCTATTGTGTTTCATGACCGAAAAACGAAAAAGAAGAAAGAAGGGAATTTGCCCTTATATAAGGGCAGTACTCAAATATGAAAGTTTTTATCATTATTATGCAAATTACTATTTTATACGTGTTTTCCTTTATTGGTAATGTTATTCACGACTTTTTTCACCTCATCATTCCTGGAAGTATCGTTGCTCTCTTGCTGCTATTTAGTTGTTTATGTTTAAAAATAATTCCATCAAAATTTATTGAAAATGGAGCAAGCTTTCTTTTAAGTGTACTCATGTTATTCTTTATTCCATCAGCAGTGGGGATTATGAATTATCCAACATTACTTTCTGTCCACGGAGTATTACTTATTGCCGCCGTACTCGTAAGTACAATATTTTCAATTGCTATATCAGGAGCGGCTGGCCAATACTTAGAGAAATTAGTTGGAAAAGGAAAGGATGAGTCAAAATGCAACAAATTCCCTTCACAGTCGGCATGATTTTATTAACAATCGTTATTTACTTTCTTACAAATAAATTATATAAACGGTATTCTTATTCGTATTTAATTCCTATATTAACAGCAACAACATTAATTATTGCTATTCTATTAATTTTTCATATCCCATATAATAGCTATATGATTGGTGGTAAATGGATTAATACCCTTCTCGGCCCATCCGTTGCCGCACTTGCTTTTCCTTTATATAAACAACGTCATTTTTTAATTCATAATTTCCTCCCTATTTTAGGTGGGGTTCTTATTGGTGCAATTACTGGGATGTTAAGTGTTAGCCTTTTTGCTAAGATGCTAGGTATCAATCAAACATTAATCCTCTCCATTATCCCCAAATCCCTTACAACGCCTGTTGCGATAGAAGTAGCTAGAGGAATGGGTGGAAATGTTTCTATGACGATTGTTTGTGTCATTATTGCAGGGATTTTCGGTTCAATTGTAGCACCGACAATCTTTAAATTATTACGCGTGCACAGTGCTATTGGTAGAGGAATTGCCCTCGGAAGCGCCTCACATGCCATTGGAACGTCTAAAGCAGCTGAATATAGTGAACTAACATTTTCAATGAGTTCCGTTACGATGACATTATGTGCAATTATCGGATCCTTTTTAGGTCCACTCGTTGCAATGATATTTTCATAGAAAAGTGAAAGCCGCGCTACTCTAGTTGAATAGCACGGCTTTTATTAGTTATTCTTTAATATCTTCTTCGCTAACTGACGGTGTTCTTTATCTTTTGATACCGCTGCAATATTTTTAACTGTCGTTTGAAGGGACGGATTATTTGCTACCGGTAGCTGCCATACATCTAAGGCAACTAACGCGTGGTATTGCAAGCCTTCATTATTCGACTCAAGAGCTGCTTCAATTAATGGAAGTCCCATTCCTTCAAATTTATGTAAGTCCTGAATGATAAATTGTAAACAAACTTGTTCATCATCGGATAGATTTGATAGGGAAAAATTCTCCTGTGCAAACCTACATAAATCCGTAATATATTGTAGCTTATTTGTATGCATAATGGCTAAATACAACTCACTATCCAGCGGGGACTTCTCAAGTAGTTTAAACAAGTCAGATATCACGTCTAATCCGTAAAAATCAGCTACTTCAAACGCTTGATAATCAAAACCTTGCTGTAAGGCCTCTGCTGCTTCTCTTGACCATTTTGAATCATTAATTAGCGGTTGAATTGCCTCTTTTATAGAATCATATTCATGCCGTTTCCATTGATTATGAAATCGTTCCTCCCACACTTCCTCCTCTTGATCTAAAAAGCGCGATATCTTCATAATCGGAATAAAATCTTTCAGTTCTTTACAATGTGTATGTGCATGGGTAACAAACCGCGATAGAACAGCACCTGCATAAGGATAAGCATCAATCCCTTCATGAGGGGATTCTTCATTTAGTAGCGCTTCAATAATAATACCGGCCCCATCATATAAATCTTTAGAGATTGTCTCTTCATAAAGAGCAATATCGAGATCACCTTTTGTTGCGCAAGTGGATGCTAAGTATTCATTCATAATCGCATTTTTGCAGCCTTTTGTTAACAGCCAATACTTTATTTCCTCTGTTCTAGCTTCCAGTTGTTCGACAGCTGCAATCTTCCCCCAACCTTGAAGCGACTTTGCCAGTTGCCAGATTTCTTCATTTGCTTGTGCTGATCCGTCCTTCAAAGCAAAAAGCACATAAGATGTAAATTCTTCATGCATGCCTATCGTCAATAATAGGTCTTTGTGTTTTTCACAATTTGTACAGCCAAGAGCAATAATGGCAAACTTCACTACTTCTCGGTGTGCAGCATGTTCCAACAGCCACAATGCTTCTTTCTGGACAAGGGCTTCATCCAATTGTGCCTCTTCAAATCGGGCGATAAATTCATTCCCGTAGCTTGCAATAGTGTCAGAGATTATGCTTTCATAAGTGGCTTTTCGTGTTTTCGTTGTTGGGTTATTTATTTGTTCTTCAAAAAGCTTTACTAATTTTTTCGCAAAAAAAGGAGTCGGAATGTCATCAGCTAATTGATCTGAAAACCCTGCAGCAAACCGTAGTTGACCTTCTGCATATATGTAATCTTCATCTGGTAAATAATCATCATCTATTTTCCCATGTTCTTGAACTTGTTGTTGAATGTAGGAAACGATTTTCTCCTTATGTTCCCATGGAATGAATTCAAGCTTCATAGAATCATTGAAAATAATCTCTTTATCTACTTTAACGATACAATTAAGTTTTACGTACCCACCAATTTTTACAGATACTTTATGTTTCGTCCCGTCTGACAACTCTAGTAATCCGGTTAGTTTTGAATACGGTATAATATGTGAAAAGATAGATTTTCGTTTATTTCCATCAACAGTTACTCCGTCAATAATAAGTCTCTCTTCTTTTATCTCATTTATTATTTCAATAGAATGACCTTTATAATTGATTTTCCATGTCTTCGATACTTCTTTTTCTACATCTTTCATTATGTTTTTCATTTCGTGTTTAAATTCTTCTTTTAAACTCATGATCGCTCTCCTTCGTTTTAAACGTGTTTATTTCCAACATTGATATCTCGTGTGTATCTTATTCGACATCTTTCATGAGAACCCTTTTAATTATGAGCGGTAAAAAAATGAATTATTCATATACGTTAATAAAAATTAGGGTACACCATTGTGGTACCCTTCTTCTATCGTTATTAAGTTCGATTCCAAAACCGTTGCTGGGCTATTGCTAAAATAAATTCTTCTCCAAAGTTTGGATTATTTGTTGCAAAAACAACTCCAGCTAAATTATTGCCTTTTGAAGCAGACATAAGCGGTTGCCCCATTGAAGCAACGCCAATTGGTTTGTATAGCTTATATGCTCCATTAATAAATTTGTTCACATTGGCATTAAATCTCTCTTGTTTTTTATGACGTCCGCCAACGACATAAAGAGCATCTAGTAGATAAGGACTTGTCGTAATGAACGATTCATCGACTTTTAGCTTTTTACCATCATCACCTGTGACAGTACCGAGTGTTTCACTAACAATGACGATAAAAACTCCATATTTATTTAATAGATTTAAAACGTTTATCACTTCCTCACTGTCAAAGCCATTACCAATTAACACCCCTACTTTTAGTGTATGTGCATATTTCGGGGTACTCGCCTGACTTAGTGATGGATATCTTGTAGAAACAGGGACATGGGTCCCACTCGGGCGATCTACACCAATATTATCAGCTACAATATTGGCTAAATCTTTATCAATATTCACTAACAAATTGACATTTTGCTGGCGGACAGATTCACTTCTCACTTTTCCGAGTTGATAGCTAAACGCTTCAATTGTGTGTTGTTTTTCAACAAGTGTCAGGCTATTCCAGAAGATTCTTGGCTGGGTAAAGAAGTCGTTAAATGATTCACTGCGAGCACGGATGACATGCCCCTCTACTTTTTTTGGATAATGTTCATAACCACCTTGTTCTACTGGGGTCTCGTACGGCGTATTATTGCATAGCGAATTTCGATGATAATTTACTTGATCAATATCAATACGATACCTCATAGTGCCTCTACGTTGATTATTATGAAATGGACAAAGCGGCTTATTAATCGGTAATTCTTGAAAATTTGGTCCCATCCGATGTGTTTGTGCCATATGATAAGCAATTAATCTTCCTTGCAGTACAGGGTCATTGGAAAAGCCAATTCCAGGAACGACATTAGCTGGATTAAAAGCTGCTTGTTCAGATTCGGTATGGTAATTATCTATGTTTCTATTCAGTGTCATTTTCCCGATGATTTGAACAGGGATCAACTCTTCTGGCCAAAACTTGGACGGGTCAAGAATATCAAAATCAAATTTAAATTCATCCTCCATCGGAATCAACTGGACACCTAGTTCATACTCCGGGTAAAAACCTTTATTAATTGCCTCTCGGAGGTCTTTGCGGTGGAAATCAGGGTCTAAGCCACCAATTTTTATTGCTTCTTCATTAAGTAAAGAATGGACACCTAGAACAGGCTTCCAAACAAAACGAACAAAGGTAGCCACATCTTGTTCATTAATAAATAAGTACGTATTAATGGACCACGATTCCATCATTCGGTAACTTCTTAACACTCCCCGTGGCGACATAATCCACGTCACCATATGGATGGAATCCGGATTATTGGCAACATAATCCCAAAATCGGTCGTGTGCACCGGTAGCAGTTGGGATATCATCATCTGACTTTGCCTGGTAAGCATGAATCATATCTGGAAATTGCATTGGATCTTGATTAATTAATACAGGCATGGCAATCGTTGTTAGATCGTAATTTCCTTCTTCTGTATAAAACTTAACACCTTGACAACGTAAATCTCTTGCTGTATCGTATGACCCTCTTGGACCTTGTACAGTGGAGAAACGAATTGTTAAAGGCGTCTTTTTCCCTGGTTCTTGTAAAAAACATGCTCTTGTTACATGTTTCATCGACTGGTAACATTCAAACTCCCCATGGGCACTATACCCTCTAGCATGAACTACCCTTTCCGGTTGCTCTTCCTGTACGAAATGAGACATTTTCTCAAAGTACTGCCAGTCTTCATGTAAGGTTGGACCGCGGACACCAGCTTTCAATATGTCTGTATCATTTGCTATTTTTCTCCCTTGATTAGTCGTCAATGGTTTCCCTGCGTTCTGGATACGGTACCGGTCTAATTGCTGTTGTTTTTCATCGATATTAGGGCTTTTATTTCTTGCTGACTTTTCATCCATGTAATCACCCATCCCCTTATTGACATTTAACTACATATATATCCATATGATACTAAGATTATGGATATTCATTATTAATATGAACAAGTCAACGAACCTGGATAAAAAAACTTGCTGATGAATTAGAAAAGGTGCCGGGGTGATTGAATTTGTCTCCTTTTTTTATTAGGCTGTTTACTTGATATTTTTTACTCGTTCTATACGCCCGGTTCTGCTGAATTTCTATCAATTTTGGCTCATAGATTACTTCTATGAACCTATTTTTACGGAAACTCTATCATTTTCGGCTCATAGACCGCTTCTATGAACCACTTTTTGCAGAATCCTCATCGTTTTCGGCTCATAGAACACTTCTATGAACCCTTTTTTGCGGAATCCCAATCATTTTTGACTCATAGAACACTTCTATGAACCCTTTTTTGTGGAATCCCAATCATTTTTGGCTCATAGTACACTTCTATGAACCCTTTTTTGCGGAATCCCAATCATTTTTGGCTCATAGACCGCTTCTATGAACCCTTTTTTGCGGAATCCCAATCAATTTTGGCTCATAGATTACTTCTATGAACCCTTTTTTGCGGAATCCCAATCATTTTTGGCTCATAGACCGCTTCTATGAACCCTTTTTTGCGGAATCCCAATCAATTTTGGCTCATAGATTACTTCTATGAACCTGTTTTTACGGAAACTCTATCATTTTCGGCTCATAGACCGCTTCTATGAGTCAAGTCCATAACTTTGTGTAAAATCAAATATACAATGATTCAACCAATTATGGAATATAGTGCGATTTTGTAAGGAAAAAGGGGGTACCCCCTTTTTCCTTACAAAATTTTCGCTGCGCGTATATGGGTATTAGTTAATTTAAAAATTTCTTTCCTCCAGAATCTAGTGTCTCCTCTATATCCATAAGAACAGCACCAATCAATCTGAACGCTGATTGATTGTTCGGATAAATCCGGATTACCCGATCCCTCCGGCGAACTTCTTGATTTATTCTTTCTAAATTATTGGTCGTTCTTAGACTTTTCCGATAAGATTTTGGTTCATTAAAAAATTGAATGGCATCTTCAAATCCCTCATCTAATAACTTGGCTGCTTTTGAAAAAAGGGAATCTTCCTCATATGTTTCCATGAATTGTTCCTTTAATTTCCTTGCCTCCTTAATACCAGGTGCATCAAATATATCTTTTATTAAATCCATTACCTCTTTTGACCCTTTTTTAGGCATGGCATCTTTTAGATTCTTCTTGAAATGAAAAGTACAACGTTGCCATGTCGTACCAATAAATGACTCTCTAATGGCATTCTTTTGACCTTCATGGGCATCGGAAATAATAAGGCTCGGAGATTGAAGTCCCCTCGCTTTTAAATAGGCAAAAAACTCATTCCATCCTGCTTTAGATTCAGCGTGACTAACCTTCAAACCGATAATTTCCCTTTTATTCTGTTTATTCACACCTACGGCAATATAGACAGCTTTACTGACTACTCGATTGTGTTCTCGCACCTTAATATACATGGCATCGGTAAAAATATATTTATAATACATCACATTTAACGGACGCCCTGCCCACTTATTCACTTCTGCATCTAACTTTTCAGTTAGTCCGGATATAAATGATTTTGATACTTCTTCTCCGCATAGTTGTTTAACTACTTTCTTTACCTTTCTAGTAGAGACACCATTTACCACCATTTCCAACATGGAAAGGACAAAAGATTGTTCCTTCCGTTGCCACTTCTCAAACAACGTTGGCGAAAACTGGCCATCTCGTGTTCTTGGTACTTTCAATTCAAGATTCCCTATGGATACGGTCAGACTTCTGTCATAGTAACCGTTTCGATGCCCAGTGCGCCCCTCCGTTCTTTCGTATGGAAGTGCTTGTATATAGTCATCCCTTTGTTGTTCCATTAATTGATTTAGTACAAGAACGAGAGAAGCTTTCATCACTTCATTCAAATTTGAGTTTACTACATCTACTTTTAAATCCTCCAAATTTAGGGTAAGCTGTAATTGAGTCATATCAATTTCTCCTTTGCAATTTTTTCTAGGGTTGAAAACATTGTTGCCAGAAGTTGATATGGCTTATTCTCTTTTTACACAATTATATGGACTTAATCGCTAGAGCCATCAGGTGAAAGAGAGCACCGAAAAGAAAGAGCGTTTTTCGGCCTTGATGCGATGTTGCTATAGCCTTTCTTGTGCGCTTATACTATCCTATACGCAAAAAAGCAGGAAAAATATTACTTCTTCCTGCACTTAGGGTACTTTTCTATCATTTTACAAGGATCCTATACATTTTTCCTACTTAACACATGATATTAGTTGACCGATGCTGAAGAGGCGGCCGCTTCATCAGCCTTCACGCAGTCAATTGCAATGACAATAGCAATAATCATTTTTTCCATCTCTTCATTTAATATTTGAACTTTATAGCTATCTCCCCAAGTGAACCACTCCTTACTTACTTGACCAACGACTTCACCATATTGTAGGACTTGGAAATCCATATCTAACCAATTTCCACGTACTTCGACACCTGCTGCCTCAATCGAATACCGTGCTTTAAAGAAAGACAACTCTTTCTTAATCGTTAATACTTCTCGTCCATTCACCTCAACGAAAAACTTTGGTAAAAAGCTAAACACCTTCTTTGTAATCCGTGCAACTTCTTCACTATTGGAATTCTTTACAGAGAAAGATTTTGGAATTTGCATAAAACTCCCTTCCACATAATAAACATCTTTCCCCTCTTGATTCTTTACTGTAAACTTCCCGCTTAAACTAAATACCTTTTGCTTTATGTATAGCTGTTCCATACAACCCCTCCTTTCATTCAGTATAATTCATATTGATTACAATGAATCCATTTTCTTCTATAAATTTATCTGCATAAATAGAAACTCACTAGTAGATGCTTATAGAAAAAGGACGAAATTCGATGATTGTTTTTATATCTTCAATTATTCTGTTTAATTTACTTGCTTTTACAACAAACAAACGACTTAATAAAAATCAATTAATTCATATATGGACGTTCACCATTTCCTTCCAAGCGGTTACAGAGACTTTCATTGACTTTAAATACCATGGCTATTGGTACTTTACAAAGGAAATTAATTGGTTTGTGCTCCCTGCACTTACTGTTATCATTCCTCCTGTTAATATGTTGTATTTAAATTGGTATCCATTTCAGCAAAAAATCTATAAACAAATTATTTATATATTCTGTTGGGTAATTGCTATTACACTGTATGAACTGGTCGCAATATTGCCTGAACCTTGGGGTTACTTCCGCTATGGTTGGTGGAAGACCAGGTACTCATTCATTCTAAATCCTTTCTTATTAGTTTCAGTATTGGCTTATTATAAGTGGGTGTCAAAAAGCGAGGAGATACGGTAAAACGATAAACTCTTTGTAGTAACAAATTTAATAATAAAACATATTTAGTTCCTATCGGGGAAAAGATAATAATTATATCCATAGTTAACCCCAAACGACTAGCTAGCAGGGGGGCTATTCATTTATCTAAATCAATAGATGTTACTATGGTCTTTAATATAATCAAAAGTCACTCATGACAGATTGATCAACTTAGTTTATAATTACATTGCCTGTCGAATTTACTTAGTTACTGTCATTCATACCAATTGTTTCAATATAGTAAATATTGGTTTTACTTCCCTTTATATACATCCTTCTAAACTTTAATACCCAATCCTATCAATGCTTTAAACGTCAAATGATATAATATTGATTAAATTAGACATTTTGTCAATTTTGCTTCTTCAAGAATTTCATTGACGATTTCATCACTAATAAACTAATATAAATTATATTAAAATAATTTACACGAATACTTATCATAACTGGGGGGCTTTTATATGGCTACAACTATGACTAAACAAACAGAGAAACACCCTCCTGGATTATATCTGTTATTTTTGACAGAAATGTGGGAGCGATTTAGTTATTATGGAATGAGAGCGATCCTAGTCCTATACTTAACCAAATCTTTAATTAACGGTGGGTTAGGCATGGATCAACGTACTGCTCTTATGTTATATGGATTCTTTACAGGAGCAGTTTATTTTACACCCTTAATTGGTGGATACCTTTCTGATAGGTACCTAGGTCAACGACTAGCCATTACAATGGGCGGAATTACAATGGCAATAGGAAACTTTGTTCTTTTTGCCCATCAAAGTTTTACCGCCGTGTACATCGGTTTAGGCTTACTTATTATTGGTAACGGATTTTTCAAACCAAATATCTCCACTGTTGTTGGTGAGCTTTATGGTCCTAATGATAAACGACGCGATAGTGCGTTTACAATTTTCTACATGGGCATTAACACAGGGGCATTCTTCGCACCATTACTTATTGGTGCAATCACTGATAAGTGGTTTGCAGTCCAAGCAAGTGGAGTAATCGAATATGGTTATAAGTATGGATTCCTTGCATCTGCAATTGGTATGGTTATTGGACAAATTGTCTTTAATGCTTTAGGAAATCGTTTCTTAGGTGATATCGGTAAAAAACCTGTTGGAAAACCACAAACGTCAAATACAGGTTCAGTGGAAAAACAAAAACTTACAAAAGTAGAAAAAAATAGAACAACAGTTATTTTTATTTTAGCTGCATTTGTTATTTTCTTCTGGGCCGGATTTGAACAAGCTGGTGGAGCGTTAAGCATTTACACAGATAAATTTGTTGATCGTTCCATCTTTGGATGGGAAATACCAACATCTTGGTTCCAATCTGTTAACCCGTTATTCATTATTCTTTTGGCACCAGTTGTATCAATGCTATGGACAAAATTAGCTAATTCAAAACGTGGTGACCTCCCAGTTCCAACAAAAATGGGACTTGGAATGATTATGCTAGGAATGGGCTTTATTGTTCTATTATTTGCGATTATGCAAACAGGTAGTGATGAACATAATATTACAACAAAGGCCAACATTATGTTTATCGTATTCACTTATCTTTTCCATACAATTGGTGAATTGTTCCTATCTCCTGTAGGACTATCATTTGTAAGTAAATATGCACCAGTTAAGTTTTCTTCCTTACTAATGGCTGTTTGGATGGCTAGTTCTTTTGTGGCAAATATCCTTGCCGGTCAATTAGGCGCGTTAACTGGAAATATGGGGTACTTTGAAGTATTTTCCGTTATTGGTATTGCAGTTATTGTTCTCGGTATCGTTCTTCTCACCTTGTCTAAAAAGCTTGTCCATTTGTTAGGTGACAACGAACAAGAGGGAGAAACGAACAAAGAACTATCGCACGCAAATTAAGATAAGCAGTCTAACCGTGATTACCAAATACGATCTTAAATAATCTGAATGTTTCATACATGGCACAACTGGTAAATGACCGGTTGTGCCTTTTTCTATCATTCATTGAAATATCCTCTCTCAGGTTTCTTGTGAAAAAGTATAAACATACCTTATGTTTGAATTTGCTTGTCTTCTTAATTACCAGTCGCCCGATTATAAAGCTGGTCAATTAAGACGTACTTGTGAAAGACTAACCTGATTATATATAAGAAAATACCCCTCGTTCCTTAGCTAAGTGAACAAAAGGGCTTTTCTCATTATCTATCTAATTCTTGATATTCCTTCATATAAGGTCCATTATCTGCTACAACCGAATGGTACAATGCTTTAATAGCTAAATTTTTCTCTAATCCCATTTCTACCTTTATCCGTTTTAACTCATCATGCAATTCACGATGCTGGTTAATTAATTTCGTCATAACTGATTTATTATATTTCATTCTGTCACATCCTTAACGTATTACCTTAATAAATACGACTTTTAAATAGTTGAATTCAGGAAAATTGTGCGGGACGGTAAAATCTTCTGGCAACCGATGCTCTTCTAAAATTTTGTAGCGTGTATTTGTTTCCGTAAATGCATTATCGATAAATGTTTTAAACTTTTTCATATGAAAACTTGCATTATTTGTTGAGGCAATGATAATTCCATCATCATTCGTAACTTTCAGAGCATCCTTTAACAGCTTCGGATAATCTTTCGCTGTACTGAATGTCATTTTTTTCGTACGGGCAAAACTTGGCGGATCTAATACAACAACATCATATTTCAATCCGTGACGTGCCGCATAATTAAAGTAATCAAAGACATTCATCACTTTAATATCCTGTAATTCAAAATCGATTCCGTTGACCGCAAATTGTTCAATTGTTTTTGGTAAGCTACGTTTTGCTAAATCGACACTTGTTGTCTTTATTGAACCACCTAATGCGGCAGCTACAGAAAACGCACCTGTATAAGAGAATGTATTTAATATTGTCTTCCCTTTTGAATATTTATCTCGTAATGCTGCACGAACATTGCGTTGATCTAAGAAAATTCCTGTCATTGCACCATCGTTTAAATAAACCGCATAGTTCATCCCATTTTCTTTAACAATTAACGGAAATTCCCCTTTTTCCCCTGATACATAATCATCCTGCTCCATATATTGACCATTTTTATTAAAGCGTAATTTTTCATAAACACCTCGGGGCTTCACCACTTCATTCAATGCTTGATAGATATCTTCACGGAATGAATAAATCCCTTCACTATACCAGCTCACCATATAAAAACCGTTGAAGAAATCAATCGTTAAACCACCAACCCCATCTCCTTCACCGTTAAACACACGGAAAGCAGTTGTATCTTCTGATTCATAAAAATTCGCCCGTTTTTTCACAGCATCACGAATTTTTTTATTAAAAAACTTTATATCAATTTTTTCCTTTTCCTTACGAGATAAAACCCAACCAATTCCTTTATTCTGGACGCCGTAATAACCCGTAGCTACATAGTTATCAAATGAATCGACTAATCGCAATAAGCTTCCCTCTTCAATTGGCGAAACAATCGGTTCAACTGCATCTTTTAAAATTAATGGATAGCCATTTGTGATAGCTTTCATTGCTATTTGTTTTATTTTTATATTTACAATCTGTCTCATCGTGTCATCCTTACTATTATTTAATTATTTTATTATGTCATTTTTCATCAAAATAAGCCAAAGAATGTCAGATAAACGAATACTTAACTATATCCCTTAAAATGATATCGAACAAACATGCCTATTCTAATTGAGATTAATTAGAAGTATTTTCCAACCCATTTATAGTATAATAATGTATGCTATTTTAAAATCATTTTAATTAACGATAGTAGCTTACAAAACATACATTTTGAGCAATACTTATATAGGAGAGGTTTTTTAATGAAATTATTCACGAAAAAAGAATTAACATCTTTGAAAGTAGAAGCGAGTAAACATAAGCCATATGTAAAGATAGATATTCATAAAGATCGTCATTTAACTAAACAACTATCTCTCATTAATCTTACTATAGATGATTTGGCTGTTGCAAAGGCGTTACAACCATTGATAAAAGCTAACATCGAAAAAATATATAACCCATTGTATGAGAACCCCTTCCCTGGAATCAGAAGTGTAGTAGATATGGCGCCAATAGGTATTGATTTAGTTGGTTCTCAACAATATGTCGTTGGCTTTTTTGACGGAGTAATTAACGATGCATTTGCCGATAAAAGATACCAACTGAGTAAATATTATATAAAGACAGGTGTAGAAGTAAAATGGTACCTAGTGACCAATCAAGCATTTTTAAACAATATATTAGATATATTAGAAGAATATTATCATGATGATATCGAAAGCTTTGCCTTAGCTTCCAAAGTTGT
The DNA here is from genome assembly GCF_001244735.1 of Bacillus andreraoultii. GTDB lineage: Bacteria > Bacillota > Bacilli > Bacillales > Caldibacillaceae > Caldifermentibacillus > Caldifermentibacillus andreraoultii. Next base: position 150,039 of record NZ_LN868937.1, on the reverse strand, counting down.
TACAAAAATCTTTAACTTAGAAACACAACTTTGCCTTTCAGCTATACAAGAGTTACAAAATGAGGCCACAGCAGCAAAAGAAGTGGAGGCAAAGCATAATATTAAAGAGACGATTGGCACCATTACTGAGGACTTAGCAGCCATGTCAGAAGAAGTTGGAATAGCCGTTTCTGATGCCATTGCTCATTCTGAAAGTATTATTTCATATCTTAACGAAGGATTACAATCTTCCATCTTCACCGCAAACGTATCTAAAAATGGGAGAACCCAGTTAGGCCAAGTGAATGAACAAATGATTTCTTTAAAAAATAGTGTAACTGATATTCAATCTACTATTCATTCATTAGAAGCAAATTCAAGGGAAATTGGAAATATTGTTGCATTTATTACTTCGGTTGCCGAACAAACGAATCTATTGGCTCTAAATGCAGCAATTGAAGCGGCAAGAGCAGGAGAACATGGAAGGGGGTTTTCAGTTGTTGCTAATGAAGTCAGGAAGTTAGCAGAACAAACAAAAATATCTTCAAATAATATAACTGAATTAATTCTCTCAACGACGAAACAAATTGAAAATGTAGTAACTCAAATACAAGAGCTAGATTCTAAAACGGTATTAGCGAATAAAAATGTACAGGATACAACAAGAAACTTTGATGATATTTTATCAGCCAGTATCACTAACAAGGAGCAGAATGAAAGAAGTAATGAGGAAATGACTAATTTCGCCCATATATTGAAAGAAATTGGTGAGGCAGGATCCAAAGTAGCTAATTTAGCAGACAGTTTAAATACAACCATGCATGAATATTAATAAAAGAACCCGTTTAAAACCGAACTTGTCTAACCTTTACACGAATCCTATTCATATAGCAGCATACCTGAATATAGAGGTTGTCCTAAAAATGGATATCCTAAACAATTGATAATCAAGAATATCGATATATCAAGGTTTTGAAACATGAATATGGGCATTCGAAAATCAAAAATACACTCTTTTTGTACAGCCCCATTTATTCATTTCATTTTCAGGCTGTTTTTGGAAACTTTGTTGTCTTTAGCATAGGCGGACACACATCCTTATGGCAAGACTCTGTAGTGTAAAAGGGGCAGGGACACGATAAACACTATATACATAGAATAGCCGGTTACCATTTACTGGAAACTAAAACCGGTTTACTTAGTATTGTCTTTTTTTATATTTAGAAGCTTTATATTTTCAGGATAGAAACCCAGAAGTTATAAACAGCTATTTGCCTTGGTCAAAAACAATTCAGCAAAATGTGTAAAATAACCTTAAATCTGATTAAGAAATCATGGTTTTACGGTTATTTGTAGTACGTACCATTAAGGTGCGTTTATTTTTTTATTCGGGCTTACTTTAGAGATTTTGTTTTTTATTCATCTCATTATTTTAGCCGATCCTGCCATTCGTAATGCTGTGTTAATGTTGGGAGAAGAAGTTCTGACAGATCCATTAGAAATGGGTACAATTATCGAAACGGCGGTATTTAAACATATCCATACATTCTTCTATGATCAACATCCTTCTATTGGTTATTTTCGGGATGCTAAAACTCAAAAAGAAATTGACATCATTGTTTCTTTCCCAATTGGTCGTATCTTAATTGAAGTGAAGTACAAACAAAATTCTACTATCTCTGAAAACGAAGCAATTGTAGAATGGGCGAATGATTCTCAAACAAAAGGAGCAATTGTGGTGACTCGTAATTACGATGATTACGGTATAATAAAGCACAAAACAAATACGAAAATCATTCGTATCCCCGCTTTTGCGTTTCTCTACTTATTAGGGCATGCAGAAAAAGAAGGATATGAACTGACGCAAGAAAATCTGTAGATGATTCCTTCTCTTAATAGATTTCAACCCATACGAAAATAGCATTGGTTTTATCCAGTGCTTTTTTATTTTTATAGCCTTATCTGCAAATAAAGCGAATACTTCATGGGTTAATTGTTCAGAATTATCCCTATCTCTTTACAATAGTTATATGAAAAAATTTTTTATTGACAAGCGTAGCTATTCAGTAATACAATATACTAGTAGTTAGTAACACTGAATACCAGTGTTACAGATTATAAAACAATTAAAAGTAAAAGATAAATAGAGGTGATAAAGTGGAAAATATCACAGAAATGCTGAAAGGGGTGCTTGAAGGGTGTGTGCTTGAAATCATCAGCCGTGGTGAAACTTACGGCTATGAAATTACACAACAGCTCCGAGAACTTGGCTTTACTGAAGTGGTTGAAGGCACCGTTTATACGATTACATTAAGGCTTGAGAAAAACAATCTAGTGGACATTGAGAAAAAACCATCCACTATGGGGCCGCCTAGAAAATTTTACACCCTTAACGAAGCAGGTCAAAAACAGCTTGAAATTTTTTGGAAAAAATGGGATTTCGTCTCAAGTAAAATTAATGAGCTCAAAAAATTAAAATCAAATGGAGATGTATTATGATGAGTTTTTTAGAAAAAATCTTTGGAGATTTTAGCGAAAAGAAAGAATGGCGTGAAATGGAAAACCGTGCAAAATCCTTACCCGAGGACTATTATAAAGCCTACAAAGCGATGCAAAAATATCTCTGGAACACTGGTGGCATGATGGATTGGCAAGAGACAATGTTCATCTTTAATCACATCATCGACCTTCTTGAAGAAGCAGCAGCCAATGGCAAACGCGTTAAAGAAGTTACTGGCAACGATGTAGCAGCCTTCTGTGATGATCTTGTCGTTGATGCAAAATCATGGGTTGATAAACAGCGCCAAAAACTGAACGATTCAATTAAATAATAAAACTCTGTTGAACAGCTTACTATCTGAAATGAGGTTACTATGAACTTTTTAGAAAAAATAACTGGCAAGCTATATGACTAAAGAAATAAAAGGTTTAGAAGCACGGGTAAAAGTATTACCAGAGCAAGCTTGAACAAATGTATGTAAAGTAACAAATGCTTTTCTTTGAAGATTAAAGCCCAATAAAAATTCCGCAATAGTTGCCATATTCCGACTAGCAAGTTCAACTAAATCTTTTAAACTTGTAAAAGACATGTGACCACTCCTTTAAAGAAGACGGTTCCCACGCCGAAACATAAGAACCGTCCCCTTGTTTACCCTAAATACTCTACAACAACGGCTGCCATTGCTTTTGCTGCGATGATTAGACTATCCTCATTAATAACAAATTTAGGATGATGGTGTGGATAAGCGGGACCATCCACCGGCTTTGCCCCAACGTAAAAGAAACTTCCTGGAACCTTTTGTAAATAATAGGCAAAATCCTCTGAAGCGGATGCAGGTGGTGTTTCAACAACTGCTTTAATTTCAGGAATTTCGGCTTTATTAATTGCATTAGCAACCAATTCCGTCATCTCTTTATCATTTACTAAAACAGGGTAATCATGTGAGTAGATTAAATCATAGGTAATATCAAATTCTTGAGCAATCCCTGCTAAAATTCGCTTAAATTCTGTTTCCACTTTAGCGCGAACTTCATCAGACATTGTCCGAACATCTCCTTCAAGTTCAACAGAATCTTTAATAATATTGAAGGACCCTTTCCCATCAAACGAACCGATAGTTACCGTTGCCATATCAAACGGATTAATTCGACGGCTGACAATCGTCTGGGCTGCGACAACGAAATGACTTGCAGCAACAATGCTGTCATTACTTGTATGAGGTGCAGAACCGTGTCCGCCTTTTCCTTGAATTTTCACTTTGAAATACGAACGTCCAGCTTGCATTTCCCCAGAACGATAGGCAACTTCCCCAGTATTTGCTAAAGACATTAGATGAATACCAAAAATATTATCAACACCTTCTAAACAACCATCTTCAATCATTGCAACTGCGCCACCAGGAGGCGTTTCTTCCGCAGGCTGATGCAAGATTACAACATTTCCCTTTAATTGATCTTTCATTTCGATTAAGCTTTCAGCTAAAATCATTAAATATGCAGTATGTCCATCATGACCGCATGCATGCATTACACCTGGATTTTGTGATTTAAACGGAACATCCGCTTCTTCTGATATTGGTAGGCCATCAAAATCAGCTCTTAGGGCAACAGTTTTACCCGGCTGACTGCCTTCAATAGTCACAACCACACCATATCCACCCACATTCGTTCGGACATTTACATCCTTATCTTTATAAAAATTAGCAATATATTGTGCCGTTTTTTCTTCTTTAAAAGATAATTCAGGATGTTGGTGCAAATACCTGCGAATTTCGATCATTCTTCCTTTTTTCTCATCGAGTTTTTGTAAAAGTTGATTTAACATCATTTTTTCCTCCTCTTATTTTTCTATCTTAACGGTAAGGGTAATGAGACCGCATACAACAATGGCAATTGCTAACGTGATAAATACAATGTTAAATGATCCTCCAGCCATTGAAATGAACACGCCAAATGTCATTGGGGCAACAAAGCCACCAAGTGTCCCACCTGTATTAACGATTCCAATAGATGAACCAATTACTTTCTCAGGTAAAATTTTGTGTGGCCAAGAGAAAATCGTTACAAAGATCGCCGTTAGTAAAAATGTAAGTAAATATAAGCAAACAACAGATGGAGCCAATGAATCAAAAAATACAATACCAATAAACAACAAGGATGAAAGAATACAGCTGCCTAATAAAAGTGCTTTCTCCTTGCCGGCAAAGTATTTCGTTAATAAAACCCCAGCAAATAAGGATGCTAATGCTCCACCAACGGCATTGAATGCCAGGATGGTTCCAACTGTACTAATTGATAAATCAAATTTAGTTTTTAGAAACGATGGTAGCCAAGACATATTTCCGTAAAAGCCAACATTTGCAATAAACATAGCGATAAATAAAATAAGCACATTTCGATTGGTAATTACTTCTTTAAAACTAATTTGTTTTGGCTGTTCTTTAATCTTAGGTGTTGGCGCACTATTTGGTACAAAGAAAATAACTAACAGTAACGAAATAGCAAAGAATACACCTAGAGCATAGTAACCATAATGCCAATTTAGATCAATCAATCGTGCCCCAATAACAAACGCTAAAATTCCACCAATCCCGTTCGTTGATAAAATAAGCGATTGGATAAAAGTCCGTCTTTCTACTGGAAAGTTTTCTGCAATCCCCTTCGAACAACTCGGGGGATAACCAGCATGGCCTACACCAGCCATGAAGCGAATCAAGATAAACACTAGTAAACTTCCGGCGAAACCAAATGTGAATGAAAATAATGTAATAAGTGATAGAGAAAGGATTAAAACCTTTTTATATCCAATCTTATCTGCCAGCCATCCCCCAGGTATTTGCATTAGCGAATAACCAAGGAAAAATAAACTCATCATTAATCCTGTTTGGCTTGTTGTGAGATGAAATTGATCGGCAATTGGGATAATCGCAGTAGAAATCATATTTTTGTCCATGTAAATCATAGAATAGCCAGCCATTAAAGCGGTAATTAACATTGCTTCACGAGAACCTTTGGCCTTTGGAACTAAAAGTTTGGCTTTGCTTTCTTTTAACGCTCCCTGAGAAACAGACATATATAGTCTCCTTCCAATAAACATGATGTCGTGAAAACGTTTTCTACATGTATTATTTTAAATCGTGTAGCTATGAAAGGCTTTCCAATCATTGTCTAATATATTCCCTTCATTTGACAACATCGCTATATGTTTGATTATAAGGAGCAAAAAATAACCGTTAGATTTTAACCTAACGGCTTGATTTCAAAGAGATGAAAGGCATTTAATGTTAGAGTCGATTGTAAATAAAGGTGTGAATCAATATGTTCCTCATAGATTTGCAATTCAGGATAGGTTCGCTGCTTCAGAAACGTAATAGTTTCTCGATCATTGATATCTCCCCGTTGGAAGTTGACCAAATTCATGTAAAATGCACCGTTATTTCGGTCCAGAATATGCTTACGAATTTGATAAGACCCGCGGGGCAACCCTGAAATTACAAATCTTTTTTCCTTCGTTAAAGAGTCCAAAAAGAAGCTTTCAACCGAGTAAGAAGGATTGACATAGGAGGTGTTATAAATAGCCAGTTGATACCCTTGATCTCCCTTGGTCAGGACAAAGCCCTCCCCTTCTGCTAAAATTTGAGGGTTCATTTTTGCCATCAATTGAATGTTAAAAAAAGCTGGGCGTTTCAATTGATAATAATATAGCAGAGCAATCCCATTCATGGAAATATGTTCATACTTCTGATTATTTTTTTCTAATGAATGGGTATCAATCCAAAACCCCAAACCGGAAATCTCCTTCATCATATCAAACATATCTTTAAAAATAAGAGATGAACGAAAGAATCTTCCACTTAGATCTACCGTATTTCCATAGAGCGTATTCCAGTTTGTCAAGTAAACAGGACTGTCTGACAACCCCACTGATTGCAGTTTTTCTCTCAAGTCGATACAGGATTTCTTTAGGAAGTCTTTGACACCTTCAAATATACTATTATTCATGTCAGTAAAATCCACTTGTTCATTCGGATTGCAAGTAAAGCAGATCAACTCGCATTGATTAGAGAATTGCTTTAAAAAATCCTTAACAGGCGCTGTGATTCCTGTTTCTAAGGAAAATGGCACATGAAGACCAACTTTAGCGGAAGAAGTCCATTTTTTCACAGTTTGGTAAAAATCTTGATAAAAGGCTCGTGATACACCACCCCACTCTGTAAAAGCTAATTCAAACTGCCATTTTCCTACAAAGTCGCTGCCAAAATAATGAACACTTTGCTGTAAAAATTCAGCTAACAATTGAACATAATTAGAGCTGCTTTCAACTTCCTTTTCAAACTCGACACGGATGAAGGGCACTAAACCGAGTTTTTGAAACCTACTGAATAACACATTAATATGATAAAAATCTCCGCCTATTTGCAATTGCGGATTTGTGATCGTAAAAGTGGGAGAAAATAGATTCGTGAAATAGACATATTCAAATTGAAGTAGTTCCTGAATAAGCTGCAATTCTGCTTGGACTTCTTCATGTAAAGCATATTCCAGCTGGCCAATTACTAGTAATCGGTGGGCTTTTTCCAAAACAAAATTAGGCTCTTGCGGAATGTCAATATGAATCGCCGAAACGGCTGGTTCCATCGATGTAGAATTTCTTCCACTTGACGAAATGTACTTACTTATTTCTATTAAAAAATTAGGCGATGTCAACAATGTATATTGGTCACTTACATGATGTACTTCCTCGATATCAGCAGATTGTTTTTTATGAAGACTGCGATACTCAGCAGGCGTTTGCTGGTACGTTTCTTTAAATGCCTTGTTAAACGCCTTCGCATTTGAAAAGCCACTATTCAGTGCAACTTGAATAATCGTATAGTCAGTATATAAAAGCTCATGAACAGCAGCTTTCAAACGAACTTGTTTTACATACTGTGAAAAACTAACACCAACTTCCTGCTTGAAATACCGAGATAAATAGTAAAGGGATAAATATTGCTGTTTGGCAATTTCCTCCAGTGATATCTGCTTGCGGTAATTTTTTTCGATAAAAGCAAGAATATCCCTTATTCTTTCATCCTTCATTCCAATCATTTCATTCTGTTTCTGTCCAAGAAAAGTCGTTTTAAAATTTCGGATCAATAGTGTGATTAATTTATAAATCAGACTATTGATTTCAAGTTCACTTCCATCCTGCTTTTGATAATGAGCAATCAGAATTTCCGCTAAAAGTTTACGGATTTGATCTAATAGAAGATATAACCCACTATCCTTTTTTGCTGAATTGCAGTCGAAATAACATTCATGAATTTTTGGGTAATGTTGCTCAATTGACTGTAGGGGTATTTGCAATATGACAACGACATTGTCTTCATTCCCTTTGATTGCATGTACATGATTGGCATTAATAAGCAGAAGATCATTTTCATACAAATGATAAGAATGTTGATTTTCCGTCACCTCTATTTCCCCTCTTATGACGAGAAGAATTTCAATCCCTGAATAGATATACTGCGAGTAATAGCGTATATTTTGAAGACTGATTTGATATGAATCTTCTATTGCTGGTTCATACATAACATTCACCTCAGAGGCCCGTTCAAAGGATACATTTAAATATTACCGTAAAAAATCTTAACAAGTGGAATTTGGAAGGTTATATTGAATTTTAACCCTCAAAATTTACAGAAGTCAAAAACATATACGTTCATTCACCATTTGTATCATTCCGTTGTATAACTCAATAATACCTTAATAGACAAGCACCTTCCCACTTATCTTCAAAAACTTTTGCCTCTATTTATGATACGGTTCTCCGTGTTGTTTTAAGAGGCAAAAGAACAGCATTGGATTTTACTTACCAATGCTGTTTTTCATATAAAGTTAGCTTACCGGTGTTGATAAGCCTATAAAGAAGCAAATATTTAGTAAGAATTTATAATACGCAAAAACTTTCTAAAGGGATCGATCATAAACCTTTAAGAAATATGCAAAAGTGGTCGACATGGCTATGAAAAAAACTAAGAGGAATTCAGAAGTCAAAATACGACTGCCATTTCTACTTACACAGTGATTTTACTAATTTCATGTAATAAACCAGAAGCAATTAAACTACCAGTTATCCCCTCAAGAACACTTTTTATAGTTCTCATAGACTCTTTAATAATTTGGGTTTTGGGTTTATTTGTCATTAATTCATTTGATATTTTACTTATTTCTAACTCAAGTGCCTCTTTTACTTCTCTTTCAAGCGTAATGTGACTTAAATTCCCCCGTAGCATCGAAATAAATTCATTTACCTTTTCCAAATCCATTTCATTTATTTGTGTTTGTATTGAATGTTGTGTATGTTGCTGAATTTGTACTCCAGAGGTATTGCCATAAAAGTTGTTGACAGTATAGTTTTGCTTGTCTGCTTCACGCTTCTCCTCTTTTGAAAAGCTAACACCCTCACCCAATATTCCATCCTCCTCAAGTTGTATTGACCACTCTAAAATTATATTTCTCACACTGTCAATTATTTGTTGAGCTTGACTCTTCCCAAAACTAACTTGGAACTTTGTAGGTCTTCCATCCGCCCAATTTGAAAGTTGATTTTGTATATTTTGTGGTAATTGGATGACTAAATGGTCATTACTGCTTTCCACCAAGTATTCAATTTCAGTTATAGGTTGAGAAATTTTATTAGTTGAAACAATATCGGCTAGTTCTGGATTTTCAATTATAACTGGTCGCCAACCATATATGGGATTGAGGAACTGAAGGCTTCCTCTAACCTCTCGATAATCAGGAATGTTTTCAAGATTACTCATATATCCGTTTAATTCCTGACTTGCCCATTTTTCAAAGTCTCTGATTTTTAGCTTCTTGGAAATTACATATGATTTTCTCAGTAAGTTAGAAATACTGGAACCTGAGTCCATTGCTTCTTTTTGTAGATCTAAAACGATCGAATCCACTTATCTCACTCCCAAAATTACTGTTTTTCTGTCTGTTTGAATTGACTTACCTTTTCTGCAAGAGTCTGTAACAATTGAGGATTATTCATTAATAAATCAAACCCATTTTCATTTATATGGGACTCTTTACTATTTGAATTGAGAAAGTCTACACCAAAGTATTTGTTAACAAGACTCTGCTTTACTTCTTTTTGTTGACTTTCTTCCAGATCCTTCAAATAGGGGTCTAGCGAAGCCAATTCAAGTTCAATTTTCCTATTTCGTCTTTCTTCATTTCTGTAATTACTGGATTGCTTTGCACAATAAGTAAATAAAGTTAATCCAAACCCAGATAAAACAACTCTACTAATTAAAGTTGTCCAATCCATTGTTCCTTCATGAAGAAGTATAAAAAATACTCCAAATACAATAACAGCTAGAATGGAGGCTATTGAACCCATATTCCACCAAAACGCTTTCCTACCCTCATCATTAGCAATCTTCTGATAACCACTAGCGAGTCCTTTCATGCTTATAATACCAACAATTTTTTCTGCTTCTTCGTTCATTTTATTAATATTTTCAAATGCCTCTATAAATTTTTTTTCTTGATTTGCCATTTGCTCGTCAAATTCTATTTCATTTTTATTTAATTGTGTATCATGTTCTTCTTGTTGCTTGTTCATTTGTTCCTCAATTGTTGTACCTTTAATTGATATGAAATTGTTGAATTCACTTTTAGTTTGTTCAATAAGCTGTTCAATTCTTTCGCTTCTTTCAGACTGACCTTTTAAAAATTGGTCTTGAAAATCAGAAATCACTGAATCAATCCTGCTTTTTTGAAATTCAATTGAAGATGTTAAATCATCGAGCTTCTCTTTATTGTTTTTGAATGCTTCTTCGGCTGCATTTGCCTGTTTTTCTACATTCGCTAAATGCTGACCAATAGACTTTCTAAACGAGATTACTGATTCTCTAACACCTTCTATGTCTTCTGGAGTCCTTGTAAGCATTACTTGAGGGAAAAATGGGATTACTTTTTCAAGGTGAGAGAGGGCATTATTTAAATGCTGAACATTCTTGTTGTTATGGTAGTTAGTTAATTCATTTATAATATTTGTAATATGACCATTCATATTTTGGAGTGTTAATTGTGATAGTAACCATGGATCCGCTCTATCAAGAGCTTGTTTTAAAATATTTATTGTTTCACTTAATCGCTCTAACTTTGACACTTGTTCTGAAGGAATATCACTTACAATAATAGTTTCCAGAAGTTGTATAATTCTCTCTACTTTTATATATGTATCATGATTTGTTACTTTTTCTTCTAGTAGTATAGTCATAAAACCTCTCCTTTCTATAGAACACCATATTAGAAATTATAACAAAGTTCAACATATTTAAAGCCTTTATTATTAATTATTCAATATTAAGAAGGCCTTAGAATATAAACTATTATTCATTTAAATTTCAAAGTTTAATGTTTTAACACAAAAACTAGAATTATTAAGTTGCTATAATTTGAAATTTATAGATACACTAGAAATAGCTACCAACGCTTTTGTGGAGGTGAAATAATGAAATTAAATTTATCTGCAACAGGTTTTTGGAAGATTATCAATACAGGAAAGAAATATACAGGGGACTTATATTTAAATGAAGATAAAGGTGGCATAGTACTATATATCCGTATACCTAATAATGGGCCTATAATGAGTTACCTAGAACTTCCTCTTGAAATTCCCTTTATTACTGGTTCTACGATTAATGGTGCTAAGATTACCCTTGTCAATTGTTCTAGAATAAGTACCAAAAGTAGGATTGGGACCGAGGAAGTATTTGGGTATAAGGCCCAGTTCATGTTTAATGGTGTAAACTTTAATAAAGAAGAAGATATCAGATTTTCTAAAATGACTATTAGCATACCGGGTATAATACAGTGGGGTGATGTATCAAACTACGTAAGACCCGATTTAGACAAAAGAGGGGATTCTCTTATAGATTTAAAAATTGTAGAGCCTATTGAAATCTTCTCTAATGGAGTTTACAGTATATCCTACTATTTGAGCTTCAGTGATCCGTTTTACCTCATGAAAGAGGAATTAACATTAAAGCAAACCCCACATCTTATAATTGAAGCACAATCAATTCAAAAATTAGAATGGTTTATGAAAATAGCCGACCAAATGAAAAGACTTATCGAGATAGCTGTAGGTGTCCCTCTAAGCTACGACTCGATGATCGTTGAAAGTCCCGATATTTATTATGAATTTGAAGATCATGAGAAACATATTCTGCCGTTAGAAGTTATTCACGCTCATAAACACGCTTTAAAAGGTGAAAATAATAATGAGCGGTTAATAAAACATGATTACCTTTTTAGCTTGAGTGAGCTGAAACAAGCAAATTTCTCACAATGGCAAGAGGTATCAACTATAATGGAACCCATAATAGAACTCTATATTGACAGTTTATACAATAAAAACTTATCAGTTAGTCGGCATTTCTTGAACATGGTACAAGCATTAGAAACCTACCATTCTCGTAGGATTGCTTATTCTCTTCATGATTATAAAGAAAGAGTAGAAAAGTTATTAGAAGTAAGACCTGAAGCCTTTCGGAAACAAGATAGAAAGTTTTTACTAGACGGATGCAGAAACTTTGTTGTATTAAGAAGTCGTCTGGCTGATTTACTAATAGCAGACTATAGATTCTTCTTTCACACCGGAGAATTCAATTTTATTGAATTTCCTCAGTTAATTGCTAAAACAAGAAATTATTACACACACTATAATCAGAAACTAGAAGATAAAGCTCTTAAAGGAGAAGATCTACTAACTGCTTTCCATATCCTACGTAACATACTAGAATTCTATTTACTAAAAGAATTAGGATTTAAAGAAGATTTTATCCACGAAAGAACAAGAGAAAGGATAAAACCTATTATAACTAGCAATGATATTAGAAATGCTGATAAAAGAAAACATGGTATGCTGAATAGATAGAACAATTATAATAATATTATATAGTCCAAATCTATTATTCACTTGTCTCATGCATTGCAACAAGCCAGCATTTTATAGTGCTGGCTGTTTTCTTTTAACATATTACTCCACAGGTGTAGTTGAAACGTAAGCCCGAAATAAAAAAATAAACGCACCTTAATGGTACGTACTACAAATAACCGTAAAACCATGATTTTTTTATCAGATTTACGGTTATTTTACACATTCTGCTTGGATTGTTTTTGACCAAGGCAAATAGTTGTTTATAATTTCTGGGTTTCTATGGATATCCAAATTTGGTAGTTCTTTCAGTATCCTTACTAGATACTGGTAGAAATCTATCCCATTCGCTTTAGCTGTTTCTGCGATACTAAGGCAGATTGCGTTTGCTTTTGCACCAGCTTCGCTCACGGAAAATAACCAGTTTTTTCGACCAATTACATTCGGGCGGATGGCATTTTCGGCGGGATTGTTATCAATCTCTATTCGGCCATCATTCAAGAATGCTTTTAATCCGTTCGCTCTATTTAGCGTGTATTCAGCTGCTTTAGCGAGTGCATTTTTCCCGTAAAATGGTGATTTTTCAACCCAGGAAAGAAACTTATCAACTAACGGTTTCGAGTACTTTTTGCGATTTTTCCTTCGTTTACTTGGGGATAAGTGCTTAAATTCCCTTTCAAGGCGAAATAAATCATCGCAGTATTTTACACCAATTCGTCCGTTTTTACTGTCTGCTTTTAACCAATAACGTCTAACATGAGCCCAACAATTGGCAAAGGTAATCCCTTCAATTTTGTCATATGCTGAGTAACCATCACAGACAATCGTTCCTGAATAATTTTCAATAAAGCCTTCAAGAACAGATCGAGCTCGTGATAATGAACTTTGAAACAGAACGATAGTTGGACCTTGACTAGGTACACTTCGATAAACCCAGTTATAAGCGTTAGATTGGCCAGGTTTTCCATCCGATCGATTGATAACTTGTCCATAAGTTTCATCGACGTGTAAAATGGACTTTTTTAGCATGATGTTTTTCATTCGCTCATATATAGGCAAAAGCCAGTCATGTGATGCCCGAATAACCCAATTAGAAAGATTTTTATCATTTGTATTTAATCCATAACGATCCCATTCCTTTACTTGCCGGTAAAGGGGTAAGTATTGAACGAATTTATCATAAATAACCTTGGCAAGAACACTCGGACCAGCAATGCTTCGTTGAATCGGAGGCTGAGGTGATTTGCCACGTTTAATTTGTGCCTTTTGGGATAAATCGGCTTTGCAGTTTCTACATTCATATGCATGTTCAATATGTTGAATTTTTTCCATTCTTGCAGGTATGAATTCAGCCTCTTCACGGACAATTGTCGTACCTATTTCAGTCATCTGACACTGACAACAATCACAAATCGTATTATCCGGATGATAATGAATGGTCTTTACTTCAATATTTTCATGTAATGAATCATTCCGTTTTTTATTCTGAACTTTGCGTACAACAGTGTAAGAAATCGTTTGTTGGCTTTGTTCTTCTGTGTGCTCAGATTCATTAAAAGACGAATCATCTTCGAATAATGAAATTTGCTTATCATCATGTGCATTATATTTCGTTTTCTCTGTTTTTGATCCATATAAAAGTTTCGTTAAATAGCGAACTTGCTCAGTTAGTGATTCTATCTGTTTGGATAATGCTTCATTTTGTTGATTAGAATGAGCTAATTGTTCTTCAAGAAGCCGAATTAATTTCTCGTATTGATTCTGATTATTAGACGAAGCATTAACCACAAGACTCACCACTTTTCGTTCAAATAAGATAATATTAGTATAGCATCTTGAACGTAATGAAAATAGCTTTATTTCAACTTTAATAGAGTTAAAATTGTCCTTTTTGAGATGGTTGAATGGCTTTTGGCTGCTGAATGCATAACCCTTCTAATAACCAGCGTAGTTCTTGTTGGGATAGATTTCGTACTTCCTTTTCGTTTCTGGGCCATTGAAGTTTTCCATTATCTAATCGCTTATAAAGCATGGCAAAGCCGTCACCGTCAAAATATAAACATTTATAGCGATCTTTACTCCACCCAGAAAACAAGAAAATTGAATCACCATAAGGATCCAGTTCAAAAGAATCCTGAATTAGTGTAGCTAATCCATCTATTCCTTTTCTCATATCTGTCTTACCACAGATAATATAGATATTTTTCACACTCGAGTAATCATGTCTCATAAATCTTTCAACTCCCTCATGACAGTTTGAATGATGTGCTCATCAATACCGTTGGAGAAGGAGATTTCAACTTTACCAAACTTAATTGTACAAGTTGAATTCGAAGAGGAGACAGTTGATTTTGTGATTGGAGTATTTTCTGTATTGGAATGCAATGTTACGGGGACAATAGTTAATTTTTGTTCTGGCATATGAAAAGCACCTCCTTTGATTGATAAGTCAATCTTAACAAGAGGTGCTGTTGAATTATATGCGTTGTTTGAATGGGGGCTTACTATTCATCTGTTGTTTCATCTAATTCAGCAGAAATGTATTCTTTTATTAGTTTAGAATAAAAATAGTTTACCGAGCTATTCAACAAATCCTGAGTTCTTTTATATTCCCTTTCTCTCCGCTCCCTGAGTAATTTCCTCTCTTGTTCTTCTTTTTGTTTTTTCTCTTCTGCAATGATATGATCCCTTTCTTTTTCATCAATGATTTCTGGTAGTGAAAATATATATAAGAATACTCTTCTCAGTAAATCTTCAGGTGTTGTAGTCTTAGTTTGTTTTATTAATTTTTCGTATCTACCCCATTTATACCAATAAACTTTATAACCAACTTCAACGTTTATTTTCCCAGTTGTTTCATATTCAAATGTATGATAGTCTGAATAATTTTTATCATCCGGAGAAAGCATTATCTTTTTACAAGGTAGTTTAAAATTCAATGTAAAAGTATATTTTTTATACAATACTTCTGTTTCATCATACTTACTAACAATCTTTGCTCCTGCCTTTTCAAGTGCTTTAAATAAACTATCAATAAAAGGTAAGATTTCTGGAGTAATTTCACCAGAAGCTGAATGTATTCTTAATTTATCTTCTCTATAGGACTGATTTTTTTTGCGATATTTTACTATTTCCCTATGGGGGTTACTAGATAAGTTTTTATTAACCTTTAACGTGTTATAAATATCTGTTAGGTTCTGTTTCTCATTCCCTAAGTATGAAAAATAGGTCGGCTTTTCTTTTTTCTTTATACGTGAAGTGACATTTGTTTCAGTAGAAATACTATTGGATTTTTCGGCATTTACAGTTTTTATAATTTTTTTAGGTGCTGCAGCTTTTTGCTTTTTAGCCTTTGCGAGAGCAATCATACGATTATCTTTTGGATTTGGCAACGCTGGCTGAACTGGCTTCTTTCCCAAATATAAGCTACTCCAATAAGAGGCTGTAGGTAGTGGGATATCATTACTAGTACATGCATTTTTTAATTTATTATATGGAACACTTAGTTCTGTTGCTGTCTTAGTAATCCCCATATTCCACAGCTTTTCATATAAATCTTTCCTAGAGATTGATAGCATTCGTTTCCCCTCAATTCATCCTTTACCTCATTTTATATCCACCTAAAATTTCAATCAAATTTATCCAAAATCCAAATAAAATAAAAATATTTTTGTTTTCTCTTAAAATATCATTTTTTCGCGGTTATCATGTTTCAGCAAATGACGAGCGGACTGTTATTTGTGTCATAAAATCACAAATAGATAAGGGGAGATCATTAAATTATGATGAAAAATGAAATGTTAGATTACGATAAAGATTACAGACTTAGACTTGCAACAAGTAAAGAGTTAACAAAAATAAAAGGCTATGATTTTCTAAATCACCTAACAGACCTAATGGTTAAATACTCTGATTCTATAGGAAAAGGATTTTCTATTGAATTGGAGGGTGAAAGATGACAGCAAAGATTGAAATGTCTGGGCTTCAAGTTAATATGCCAGTAAAATATATAAGAGCTTATGCTTATGTGCGTGTTAGCACAAACAAACAACTAGATAACACATCAATTGAACAACAAATTGAAGCAATAGAAAAGTATTGTAAGGAAAATAATATTATTCTTGTAAAAATATATGTAGAGGAACCCGCATCAGGAGAAAGCTTTTCAAATAGACCTGAGTTTAAAGAGATGTTTTATAACGTTTTCCAAAAGGAAAATAACATTGATTCCATCATCGTATTTAAACAAGATCGTATATCACGTAATTCTTTAGATTCCCAATATATCTTTAGTCGTCTAAAAAAGGCCAACAAGAACTTAATTTCTATCGCTGATAATATCGACACAAATGATCCTAATTCAAAACTAATCTATCAGATATTAGGTATTATTGCAGAAGTCGAAAAAGATCTAATTGCCTTTCGTACATCACTAGGTATGGAGAAGACATTTGAAAATGGGGACTTTAACGGTGGAATGGTATTTGGGTACAATTTAATAAATAAGAAATTAGTAATTGACGAAGATGAAGCAAGAGTAGTTAAATACATTTTTGATTGTTATTCCAATAAAATGTGGGGTTATCGAAAAATAGCTAGTAATTTAAATATGCAAGGTATCAAAACCAAAAAGGATAATCATTGGTCAATTACCGCAGTCAGAACTATTCTCAATAATAAAATCTACAATGGTTATGTTAAATGGAAAGGTAAATATAAAAAAGGTAACCATTATCCAATTATCAGTGAAGAGCTATGGGAAAGAACTCAAAAACTTTTATCACTACGTAGTCATACCCAAGAAAAAATACACAACGGCTCCTTTCCATTATCAGGTCTATTAAAGTGTCCTACTTGTGGAGGTGCAATGGTACAAGGGAATGCAAACAATAAGTACAAATATTACGTGTGTGGCCGTTTTAAAAACAGCGGGTCTAAAGCATGTAAGTCGAACCTTGTAAAAAAGGAATATGCCGAGCAAGAGGTATTATCACAGGTTATGAATTACCTTAACGATTTAAACCTCTCTGTACCATTACAAAGAGTTGTTATTGATAACCTAAAAAGTGAACTTGAACCAATTGAAGAGGAACTAAAATTACTAGAAAAAAATTTAATTGAACTAAAAAGAGAGAAACAGGATCTCTTGCAACTTTATACAAAAAGAATAATTGACATAGATACACTTAGTGAAGAAATGGAAAGAGTTCAAAATCAAGAAAGTGAACAAAAAGAATTTAAAATACTATTAACAAAGCAGATTGAATTAAAGAACAACAATGACTTGTTACCAGCAATTAACTGCATTGCTAATAATTTTAATGCATTTTATAACCTATTAGATGACTTTGATAAAAAAGAATTCCTCCGGTTGCTTATTAAAGAAATTCAAGTAAATAATGGAGAAAAACCTAAAGAACGAACAATTAAAGAAATAGTTTACGAATTTGATGAAGAGTTATTTGAGGAAATAAGTCTTGAACTTCTTGATTAACAACTTGTTAGCTTTACATTATGGAGTTTATTTGTTTTTTGTCAGAAGCTGATTTAGCAGTCTATTTTTAAATGAATAGACTGCTAAATTAACTTATTACACAATAAGATAATCATGTTTAATAATCCTGTACTTAACTACAATTAGCATAATAAACAGATTGGGAACCTCTAGAATAATTTTAATACCTCAATAGGCTTTTGCTCTTCATTTCATCAATCCAATTTTTTACCTTATCTAATTCGGCATAGTCAATTGGATATTTTTTACTGTCACAAATTCTTTTCCCTTGTGGCTCTAGATATGAAGTTGTTGCAACAATTCCTTTATCTACTTCTTTGTCTATAATATCAAAGTATAGTGCCTTAACAATATTCACACCTACTTTATTTGATTCTTTATGTCGCTTACATTGAATAATAATGGCTTCTGGCTTTTTACTGTCTTTATTTTCCTTTACTGCATATACATCTATGCCTCCATCATTCCGCCCCTTACCCAATGTTACTATATAGCCATTTCTGCGAAAAAACTCAGCTGTGAGTGCTTCAAACTGTCTCCAATGAATGCCGTCAACATCCTGATTTTGTGCATGGAGATAATCAATAAATCTTTGGTCAATAAATTTCTCTTTATTGGCGGGAAGATTTTCACTTTGAAATAAATCACTCAAAGGTATTTCCCCATCCCATTCTTCAATTGTAAATTTATTTGTGACACTATGATCAAGTGTTTGTATCAAGTCTTTAATAAATAATATTGTTATAAATTCACCTGCACCCGACATTTCCTTCAACTTATTATGGAATTCTTGATTAATTAATAACGGTCCCTTATTCTTATTTGTATATTCAGATAAGGCTTTGACTAGTTTTGCCAAGTCATCCTGATATTCAGGAAAGTCCAAAGCTAATTTTAGGAGAAACGGTGCTGGAACACTATCCCTATTTCCTAACTTCACTCTAATTATAGATATAATCTCTTCAAATTCCTCTCCTCTTAAAGTTATTAAATGTTGGTTATCCAGATTTCTAATTGATTCAAATCGATTACTATAAGATGTGTCTCTCATGAGTCTGAAAATATCATCATCTGTAATAAGTAATCCTGTTTTAATTCCTACCATATCTTGGATAGAGCTTAATAAGCTCCCTTTACTCATCCATGCTCTCACTAAAAACCCCCCTATTAATAACATTGGGCTAGGAATTGAAACCTTCACTGTTGTAGTTACAAGTTATTCACTCATGTTTATAATTTCTTCATTTTCATATACAGTTACTTTTAACATTTCAAATTTTATCTCTTCAATTAATTCTGCTATACCCGAAATAATTATAGCAATACTATCAAAAGTTTTAATTAACTCATCACTCTCGGAATTTAAATGCCCAAAACGTTCTTGTTTATATCCGTAAGCTTGACTAGTTGCAATTTCCAAGGTTTTATCCAAATCTTCTCCATCATCTAATTCCCAAAACTTATCCCAAATCATTGATTCCTTCCTAGAATCAATAAATATTGCAAGATCATCTAATTGAAGAACAAAATTTTCTAATTGAACGTTTAGACCATCGACTAATTTATCCGCCTTGGTGCCATTGAAAACTTCGCTATAATTATCTTTTAGCTCTTCGATAATTGAATCAAACTTTTGATGCAATTCTTTAAATTCTTCCCATTTATCTTTTGGAAAGTAAGCTCTCTCAATATCAAATGCCTCAATTTCCGGTATGTAAGGTTCATCCCCAACTATCGTAAATATATTGTATCGAATTTCCTCAATTAATCCGCTCATAACATTAGCTATCTCTTCCATCTTTACAGTATAATCCGATGTTGCATAACGGAAAGATTTACTTTTTATCTTTTCAAATATCTTAGAGTTAATATAGTTAATTGAACTTGGTTCAGATATAATAAATCCCAATTCTATATTCTCAGAACTGGCATCTGAAAAATTTTGAGAACCAATATACGCAATATTATTTGTCATAATTAACTTTGCGTGATTTCTAAAATTAAAGTAAACATTTAAATCTCCAAATTTGTTTCTTTCTAAAGTTTTTAAATAATAATATGTTTGCTCTACTGCTTTAGTTTTTGCTGTGCCAGTTAATTTTTTTCCTTTATACCTTGATGGTATATTTAAAATAATATTGATAGGTGTATGTTTATCGACTTTTCGAATTTCCTGTATTAACTCAGCATCTTCAAACGATGTAATATTATAAGTCACTATATTAATAAAATTCGCATTTTCGAAGTCATCAATAACCGGTTTATATCCATATTCACCTTCTGATAATATCAAATCTCCAGAAATACCATTTATTATAGTAGACATTTACACCACCCCTAAAAAGTTATTTCGCCGTTTTGATAGACTAATACTACTAAAAACCATTTTCTCCTTTTATTATTTTCATAGTATTATAAAAGTGAAAGGAGGACAAATATGGTAACTGAGATACAAAAGGTAGCTATCTACGCTCGCGTAAGTACAGAAGAACAAGCAAAAGAAGGTTTCAGTATCGCCGCGCAACTCCAAACACTTCGGCAATATGCTCAAATCTATAACTGGGAGGTAGTAGATGAATATGTCGATGAAGGAATTAGCGGTAAATCAGTAAAAGGACGTCCGGAAATGAAGAGACTAATTAGAGATGTCGAAGATGAAAGATTTGATGCCGTACTAGTCTGGAAAATTTCTAGACTTTCAAGAAATATGCTAGAAACGCTCATGCTTCTAGATAAGTTTGAAAAGTACAATGTAAAATTTATATCCTACTCAGAAAACTTTGATACCAGTAGTCCTATAGGTCGTTTAGTACTTCAAATCATGGCCTCAATCGCTGAAATGGAGCGAAATACATTAGCAGAAAACGTAAAACTTGGAATGAAACAGAGAGCCTTAGAGGGAAGGTGGAACGGCGGAGTTGTATTTGGATATGACACAGTTAAGAAGGAGCTAGTTATCAATAAAAAAGAAGCTGAAGTAGTACAGTTAATCTATCATATGTATGCAGATGGTAAAGGGCTAAGAGCGATTTCTAACTACTTAAATAAAGCTGGGTATAAAACCAAGCGTAATCGTTATTTCTCCATCAATGGAGTAGCGCAAATCCTAGACAATGTAATATATAACGGTAAAATCAGTTGGTTGAAATTTGAAAATTGGGAATCCAAACGAAGAAAGGGGAAAAATCCAAATCCCATTCTTGTAGAAGGAAAACATGAGCCAATTATTTCAGACGAACTATGGGGCGTTGTACAAGCAAGGAGAAAAAGTAAATCATTTAAGCAGCGTCAATCAAACGAACCATTTTTACTTAGTGGCCTTTTACGCTGTCCTGATTGTGGTCAAGGAATGGTTCCATCAATTACAACACATACACGAAAAGATGGAACGAAACGAAAACATCGTTATTACGTCTGTAGCGATTTTCATAACAAAGGATCTGCTGCTTGTAAAGCTAATTCCATAAAGGCATATGAAGCAGAGGAAACGGTTATCATGAAAATTGAACAACTTAGTTCTAATAAGAAGAGATTATATAAGATTCTCACAGACATTAGTTCTAATTCCGCTCATTCGATAAGCCAACTTAATAAAGAACTAGTAGAGATTGAAAAGCGGTTAAAGGAAATTGAACAATTACAGGCAAGGTATATGGAAGCCTTTGAGAAAAACACTCTTCCTGTGGATATACTGCAAGAAAGTTTAAAAAAGGTTTCCAATGAAAAAAGAGAATTAGAATCAGAGAAAAATGAGATTGCCATCCAATTAAGTTCTATAGATTCGAAGGTAATTCAACCAGATTTGATTGAAAAATTACTAAAAAAGTTTCTATCGGTTTATAATAACTCATCTAGAGAAAACCAAAAGCAATTACTACAGTTATTAATTGAGAATATTACAATCAAACAAAAAGATAGATCCAGAACAATTAAAAACATAGAACTTGAATTTGATTTTACAGAAATGAATATATCCAAATCCTTTATACTTATCCATTTGTTGTATCGTGAAACAGATAATGAACACACTTTTTCAATACCCGCTTCCGATAAAGAATTACCACCTTATCTACAACAATTTTTGCCTCTATTTGTGGTACGGTTCTCCCCTAATTATCCGATACGCCCGGTATACTTGCTCCAATAAAATTAACCTCATTAATTGATGGGGAAAGGTCATTTTTGAGAAGGAGAGGGCTAGGTTGCTACGATTTTGGACTTCTTTACTCATTCCAAGTGAGCCACCAATTACGAAGGCAATTTTGCTTTTTCCATACGTACCTAGTTCGTCAATTTTCGCTGCTAATTGTTCAGAACTCAACATTTTCCCACCAATCTCCAATGTAATTACATATGTATCTTGGCTGATGTGGGCAAGAATTCGTTCCCCTTCCTTCTTTTTTACCTCTTCCATTTCCGCTTCACTTAAGTTTTCAGGAGCTTTTTCGTCGGCGACTTCAATAACCTCAACCTTTGCATACGCAGATAATCGTTTTAAATACTCCTCAATGCCTTGTTTTAAATATTTTTCCTTCAGTTTTCCTACAGTAACAATCGTTATTTTCATTTCAATGTTCCTTCCAATTTTTCATATCAATCAATGATTTATTTGATAAAGAATAAGTAAATTCAACACAGAGTTAAAAATTTCTCATAACTATCATATAGAAAAAAAGAGAGGGTTTCATCTCCCTCCCAAAAATTAGACTGTTGTATTAACCTCTGATGGTAAGTTTACATCCCTCTCAGGCTTTCGAACAAATAATAATAGGATAAATCCAATGACGAATAATATTATTAAACTAAATATGCCCATCGCCGAACTCCCCGTCAATTGTGTTGTGACTCCCATAAGGAATGGACCGGAAACTGCGGCAAATCGACCAAAAATATTATAGAATCCAAAGAACTCATTTGATTTTTCTTCGGGTACCATTTGGGCAAAGAAGGAGCGGCTTAATGCTTGAATCCCACCTTGTGATGTGGCAACAAACATAGCGAGTATCCAAAAGTCTAAGGCACTATCGAGAAATATAGCATAAACACAAATAAATGTATAAACAAAAATGCCAACATAAAGCATCGTTTTTGTTCCATACTTTTTAGCTAAACGTCCAAATAATAATGCAAATGGGGCAGCAACTACTTGGACAGCTAACAGTGCAATAATCATATCTGTAGCACCCAAGCCGACATCAGATCCATATGCTGTTGACATTGATATAATTGTATCAACACCATCAATATAGAAAAAGTAAGCTAGCAAGAATAAAAAGATATTACGATACTTTTTTATATCTTTAAATGTTTGACCAAGGCGTATAAAACTATGGACAATAATTCGAGGTTTGCGCTCTACATAATGAATTTGCTTCACGTTTTTTATTAATGGAATTGTAAATACAATCCACCATACCGCGGTAATAAGAAAAGCAATTCTACTTGCTGCCGTAACAGAGAGCGGTATCATGCCAGACTGAGCTAAAATAATAATTGCTATACTTATAACAAAAGGAATCGCACTACCGATATAACCTAAAGCAAATCCTCTCGATGATACTTCATCCATTTTTTCCTTCGTTGTCACATCCACAATGAATGCATCATAAAAAATATTCGCCCCTCTGGCACCAATGGCTGTGAGTATATTCATAACTAAAAGAAGGATCCATTGATCACTAGGTACAAGCACAAGACCAATTGTTGAGAGCGCCCCCATTAAAAAGAAAAAAATAAAGAACTTTTTCTTTAAATCTTTATAATCAGCAATCGTACCGAGAACCGGCGCAATCATGGCCAAAATAAACGTAGCAATTGAAATGGCATACCCTAAATAAGCGGTGGACTGACTCGGGTCAACACCAGCATTTGTTGCAACAGACTTGTAATAAATCGGGAAAATTGCTGTCGTTATAACAACCGAATAGGCTGAGTTTGCCCAGTCATACATCATCCAACTTTTTTCTTCTTTACTATACAGTGCCTTAACCATGCTCTCACTCCCTTTCATCCCCTTTACCTCAAGTATACGATAATTGTCCATAATGAAATACAGTTATTTTGTAAAGTTTTGAAAAATTAATTATTATGGGTAGTCTCCAAAAAGGTATACTTTCTATTTTGCGGTTATAAAAAAACACCCATTGTTATTTGATTCTTATTTGGTACGGAAAATGTTTGAATAGCCTTTTTGAGTGTGAACCATTTATTATCGGATTTGCTGTTTCCTTATACTTTTTCTTCAGGATGCTAGTATCTTCTTAGAAGCCTTAGTTGTTATCACTAAGTTATCTATACTTCATCATCAAGATTTTAAAAAATTTAATAGTATATATTAGTAGATTTATTCCCTTCTCTTTTATATAATAATTTTCAATATAATATAAAAAGAGGTGGAATATGTTTTATAAAGTTAGGACAGAGCCAATAAAACTACAAATACTTCGAGTACTAATGACACGAGCGAATCCCCCAAAAAATGACAGAACGCACTTTTCTAATTTACAAAAAGGTTATGAAGGAGAGAAAAGATTTGATAGTTATCTTGAGGAACTTACATGCGATTGTTTAATACTGAATGATTTATTACTTGAATATAATAACTCGACTTTTCAAATTGACTCATTACTTATCGTTGCAAATAGAATTTATCTATTTGAAGTGAAAAACCTTTATGGCGATTATATACAAGATGCTGACACTATCTATAGTAGCACCGAAAGAGAAATTATTAATCCCTTATCCCAACTGAATCGATCAAGAATTTATTTCAGTCAGTTACTCCAAAGTCTCGGTTTCGACATACACGTTTCTGCTTCCGTCGTATTTATTAACCCTGAATTTTTCCTATATCAATCCCCCTTAGATTTACCTTACATATTTCCAAACCAATTAAAACGATTCATTAGTAAATTAAATGACAATAAGTTAAGATTGCAAAAAATGCATAGATTATTAGCAGATAAGTTACTTGAACAACATAAGACTGAACTTACTTATCATAACTTACCAAAGTACAGTTACGATGATTTGCGAAAAGGGATTACCTGCATTTCATGTAATTCCTTTTCGACTGTATTGCTGGGGAAATATGTAATTTGTGAAACTTGTAATCAAAAGGAAAAAGCCTCTGATGCTGTCATTAGAAGCATAAAGGAATTTAAACTACTTTTTCCGGACCAAAAAATTACTACTACTAAGGTTTTTGAATGGTGTGCAGGGATTGTACCGAGGAAAAGAATTTTGGCGATTTTAAAACAATATTTTAATTCAATGGGGCGGAACCGTTGGGTGTATTTTGAATAAATAGCATGATTACAGTTTGTACGAATCGCATGAAAAGGAACAAGATGATTATCTAGAGGTTGTAGAAACCCATTTTGCGACGAAAAAGTATAGAAAACCTGAGAACGCTATAAAGTTTCTCAGGTTTTTCCCCTTTTTGTGCTTTTATAGCGGAAGGAGGTGCTCTATAGCCTGTTTTTACACAACTTCCTAATTTTTTTCTAGACTTGGGGTATCAGCCTCTGTTTGATCTTTTATCCGATTTTCGGGCTCATAGATTTGGTCTATGAACCCATTTTTGATCCTTCACCTGATTTTCGGGCTCATAGACTTGGTCTATGAACCCATTTTTATATTTTTCCCCGATTTTCGGGCTCATAGATTCGGTCTATGAACCCATTTTTGATCCTTCACCTGATTTTCGGGCTCATAGATTCGATCTATGAACCCACTTTTGATCCTTCACCTGATTTTCGGGCTCATAGATTCGGTCTATGAACCCATTTTTGATCCTTCACCTGATTTTCGGGCTCATAGATTCGGTCTATGAACCCATTTTTGATCCTTCAACCGATTTTCGGGCTCATAGATCCGGTCTATGAACTCATTTTTGATCCTTCAACCGATTTTCGGGCTCATAGATCCGGTCTATGAACCCATTTTTGATCCTTTACCTGATTTTCGGGCTCATAGATCCGGTCTATAAACCCATTTTTGCTCTTTTATCTAAAATTCCCATCCATAGACCCGGGATATCCGCCTCTTTTTACTCTTTCAGCTATTTTTTTGGCTTATAGACCTCTTCTATCAACCTATTTTCACCCATTTACCAAAAATTACCATCCATAGACCCGGGATATCAATTTATTTCGGATTTCTTCCCACTCAGCAAGAAAGAAACTTGCTAAAAACTACTACATTACAGCAATTTCAAATTCATTGTAATTCCGTTATAATAGGTAAGTATGAAAACCACTATACTCAGATAACACCATCTATATGTAAGTCTTAGAGTTAATCATATATATCCCAAATTAAAGGAGGAAAACGATTGACAACAACTGTAGGAGAATCATTTGTAACTAAAATTCGTCAATTAGATAAAAAGGGTTCGGGACAAGCTGTCGTATGGCATGAAAATGAACAAGGCAATCAAAAAAAATTACGTTTAACCGTACCGCAAACATTACCCGGTGAAAAGGTTAGAGTTTCAGTCGATAAACCTGAACGTAGAAGAAGAAAAGCAATCGTAGAGGAAATTATTGAAGCACATCCTGAACGAATTGGTCCAGCATGTCCACACTTTGACCTCTGTGGTGGTTGTGTTTGGCAACATTGGCAATACAATGGCCAGCTTCAAGAAAAAACACGTTTTGTAAAAGAAACTATTGTCGCACAAGGATTTGATCCTAACCTTGTCCAAGATACAATTGGTATGGAAAATCCCTGGCATTACCGTAATAAAATGGAATTTACCTTTGCTCCTGATGGTGCCCTCGGTCTTCATGAACAAGGAAATTTCCGTAAAATTATTTCCCTTGAAACATGTTTAATTGCTGGTCAAAAGATGGTCGAGGCAACAATGGAAGTGGCTCGCTGGGCAAAGGACCATGACCTATCAGGTTATAATAAAGATGCCCATGAGGGATTATTACGTCATTTAATGGTTCGGGAGTCCTTTGCAACTGGTGAAATTATGTTAGCTTTGTTTGCCACTGAGGCACCAGAGGAAAATCTTAAAGAGGTTGCTACTGATCTAGTTAAGCGAATTGAGAGTAAATTCCCTGAGGTCAAAAGTTTACTCTGGTTGGAAAACCGAGACTGGGCGGACCGTACCCAAGCGGAAAAAACACATATACTTCTTGGCCGTGATTTTATTTATGATGAATTATCTGGGTTCCGTTATCGTCTTTGGTTCGATACGTTCTTTCAAACAAACCCAACTCAAGCACAAAAATTAGTCGATTTAGCTATTGAAATGGGACAACCGACAGAACAAGAGAAGATGATCGATCTCTTCTGTGGAGTTGGAACATTTTCATTACCATTTGCAGAAAGAGTGAAAGAGTTAAGTGGTATTGAAATTGTCGAGACATCCATTGAATCCGCAAAGCGAAATGCAAATGATAATGGAATCACGAATACGCATTTCTTAGCTAAGGACGCTCGTCATGGGATTGATGAAGTATTACAATCATTTGGTAGACCAGAACTTCTTTTACTTGATCCACCACGTTCCGGTGCAGGTGGGAAAGTTATGCGTAAAATTGGCCGTGCACAACCGGAAAGAATTGTATATGTTTCTTGTAATCCCGAAACATTTGCAACAGATATTACACAATTAGTTCCATTCGGTTATACATTGCAAAAGGTTCAACCCGTTGACCTCTTTCCACATACCGTTCATGTTGAATGTGTTGCTCTACTAATTAAAAACGACACAATTGAATAATACTAAAAAAAGGCAGGTGACGATGTATACTCACTTGCCTTTTTTAAGTATTTTATCGAAACAAATGATTAACAAGTGGATAACCAATATTTTTCTTTTTAAAAATATAGTCATCACACTCTTTATTCACTTTCCGTCTGTTTTCCCCACTTTATAAACAAGCTATAAACAGATTACTGACAACTTATTAACAAGAGTTATCCACATATCCACATTTATTATCCACATTTTGTATGAGAATATTAGTTCGACACAATATATACTGCATCTTGTCCACAGTATTCACAGGGAGCTGTTGGTAATTCACTCTCTTTTAACTCCTCTAATTTCGGTGAAACTTCACCTTCATTTATTATTTCCTCTAGTCCGTATTCTACATGTTCCTTACAACAGAAAATTTTCATATCCTCACCTGTCAATTATGTGAGCGGAACCTCCATTTCCCTTACAAAAAGTGTCGGTTCCGCCAATTCATTATTTTATCTAGCTTCTTTTGTTAAAATAATGGTTCTTTCCTCGTATTTTCCATTACGGTAAAAACCAACCTTCATATGATCTCCAATTCGCTTCTTTTGGAATAAATATTTACGTAACTCAATAATCGTATTGATTTTCTGATTGTCGAGTTTTACAATCACATCCATCTTTTTCAAACCAGCCTTTGCCGCAGGTCCTGAAGCAGCAATATCTGCAATGACTAAACCAGATGTAACATTATTTGGTAAGCGTAATGTCTGCTCTTGGTGGTAATTTGGAACTTCATCTAGATCTTCTAGAGATACCCCCATATAAGGTCGTTTAACTTCACCACTTTTTTCCAAGTCTTCAATAATTGGAATAGCTGTATTTATCGGAATGGAAAAACCAATCCCCTCAACTTGTTCCTGGGCAATTTTCATTGAGTTAATCCCGACGACTTGCCCAGAAATATTTACTAACGCACCACCACTGTTACCTGGATTGATCGCTGCATCTGTTTGTAAAACCTCAGCATTCCAATCAGGTACACCATCATTATTAAAATCAAGTGGAACCGTTCTTTCTAATCCTGATATAATCCCTTGTGTAATAGAACCTGCAAATTCGAGTCCGAGTGGATTTCCAATCGCAATGACAGGTTCTCCTAATTTTAATGTATCCGAATTACCAAATTCAGCAACGGTTTTAACATTCTGACCATTAACTCGTAACACTGCTAAATCTGTCCAAATATCACTTCCAAGCAGTTCGGCTTCAATTTTAGAACCATCCGGCATCATGACTTCTAAACGATTCGCATTTTCAACTACGTGATGGTTAGTTACAATGTAGGCGGAATCACCTTGTTTCTTATAAATAACCCCCGACCCAGTGCCCGCTTCTTGTGCTTGTGTCCAAAAGTTTCCACCTTGTATATTAATAATACCTACAACCGCGTCACTTGCTTTATCAACCGCCTTTGTAATATCTGTATTCACCTTTACCGAAACATTTTGGACAAAGGATCCATCATTATTCTTTTCCGTACTTTCCACAATAGCATCCTCTTGATTCGGATTGTCGTTATTATGTAAAAAAGGAGAAGCAACCGCAACAATTAACCCACCTATAATTGAACCTATTAGCCCCGAAAAGAAAAACCCTAGTTTATTTTGCTTTGGTTTTTTTCTTGTTCCATACCCACCATATTCTTCATCGTCATAAAAACCCATGGGTACACCTCCGTTAATTCAAATTTTTGTTTTGATATACAAAGCTTACGTTAATAAATCAAGTCTTTCTTATGTATTCATCAATAATTTGGTAGCTCTTTATTCAAATTGACTTTTACAATCATCTGCTCTCGTTTAATATTAGCAAATGATAATAAAAAAATTCGAATCTCAACTGTAAGAATATCTTCAGTATGTAAAAACACTTATTGTATAAAAGCGATTCATATATCCAGATACTTTTTACTATATCATTGATTTCCTTCTCCCTTTAACATACGAAAAAGCCTTTGTCCCATAGAACAAAAGCTTACTTCAAAAGTGACATCTTAAATGAAAGGATTATTTTTGTAAAGTTTGTTGTTGCTAATATCAGACGGCCACATCCCGCAAGCACTGCCTCCATTTGTCCCCAACACAATTTAATCTAAAAACTAAAGTCATTAAGAAAATGTCTTAATCACATGATTTAGCTTTCCAAATACCGCTTTGACGTCTTAAATCGCTTTTAATATGGTTGGTGTTTTCGGATCTGTATCATATAAGGAAATTTGCTCACCAACAGCGAAACCTTTCCCTTCTAGAACTTGACTCACAGACATTCTTGCCAATTCTTTCATATTATTATCTTTACTCAAATGGGCTAAATAAATCCCTCTCGTTTGGTCACCAATACACTCGCACATTGCTAGTGCAGCATCTTCATTAGATACATGTCCCACATCACTTAAAATTCTCCGTTTAATATTCCACGGATATTTCCCCATCCGGAGCATTTCCACATCATGATTACTTTCAAAAATATAATAATCTGCATTTTCAATTATCCCGACCATTCGATTACTAACATAACCTGTATCGGTTATAATCACGAATTTTTTCCCTTCATGATGGAAAACGTAAAACATCGGTTCAATCGCATCATGAGAAACACCAAAGGATTCAATATCAATCCCGTTAAACGAACGGACTGATTCCATAGGAAAAATAAATTTTAAATCCGTTGGAACTTCCCCTATTAATGGTGACATTGCTTGCCATGTTTTTTCATTTGCATATATTGGTAATTTATATTTTCTAGCTAAAATACCTACACCTTTAATATGGTCACTATGCTCATGAGTAACAAGAATGCCATCTAGTTCATTTGGTTTACGATCAATTTGTTGAAATAACCCTTCAATTTGTTTACCACTTAGTCCCGCGTCAACAAGAAAGGCGTGCTCTTCTGTTTCTACATATACCGCATTTCCAGTACTTCCACTTGCTAAAACACTGAATTTCAATGTCATTCTTTTCACTCCAAAAAATTATGATCTACGGTCGATTTCTACCATATTTAAAGGCTAGTAAATCGAAATCTACCAGCCTAACTTTATTCATACATATGAATTATCATAACATATTCATGTGTTTACCTAAAGTAACTTTCTTACTTAACAATTTCCTCTTCCTCATTAAGTACATGTCCTTCTACAGCATTCACAAAATAATCTCTTTTATTATCAATCGTAAAGCACCAGGTTGGGGCTAATAACTGTGAAGATTTAATAGGAACTAATGTGTAGTAACCAAGTACGACATTTGTAATGCTACTACCACTATCTATTGAACCTTTATTATAAAGAATCGTCATCGCTTCATGGGAAGTAATGATATCTTGTTCTGATATTTTCTTAATTCCATCGAGCATTGTTTGCGTATACGATATAATTTCATTCTTATCGTTTAACGTTATTTCAATTTGTCCACTCGTATTTTTATATAACATCTTTCCATCATAAAGCTGATAATACATAATCGTATGGTTTTCTTTATTATACTGATAAAAGCCGTACTGACTTCCTTTATACACATAATTTGCTACAAAATTATCTACATCAGCCTTTTTCCAATCCTTTTTTAATGGATAAGGTTTTATTAATTGACTTTTCACCATTGTATCATTTAGTACATCAATCGTTTGGTCCGGTAGTATTGCTAACTCACCATCACTAAAACGCATTGCATCCGCTTCTACATAACTTTCCTTTGTTGGCTTTAGCGGAAGTTCTGTTTCTATTTTTATATTATCTGCTTTTAACTGTTGGTCAATGGGTGTATCTTGTATTAAATCATATGTGTTCTTACTTCTCTGGTTAAAAATTTGATAGGCTAGGAAAATATCCATGATTAGAAAAGTAATGATAAACACGGTTTTCGCTCTACTCCAATCCATGCTTGATCCCTCCTGTCATTCGCTCAGTAAATCGTATCCACGAATTACCTATTTTATAGAACCAAGATGGTTGGAACTTTACAACTCCCTTTTCATTATCTCTATACATGTAATAGCCGATAATTACATCGTCAACGGTCTCCAAGTCAACTCCATCTTTTTGCATATTATTTAATACAGTCGTCCCTGATGGTAGTTTAATATCTTGTTTTGTTGGATTATACGAAATAAAGTCTAATCGAAAATATGGTCGTTTATAAGAATGGATTTTCGTATTTCCAACTTCCAACGCTAACTCATTTAATCCACTTTCATTAAAGACAGGATAATTATTTGTATAAAGTTGGAAACTAATTTTTTTCGAACTTAAATATGCGCCGGAATAATAATATTGGTCTGTCCAACCCCCATGACCATTTATATAATTTATGCTCGTCGTGATCATATCATAGACAGAAGCTGGTGATTCTGTAACGGTCGTGTCGACAAGCGTCAACATTTGCCGATCGTTTTGAAATTTTAACAAACTTGAACCATCTGTATACTCATTCCCATTAATCGTCACCATATCTGGATTCGAAAGTAATGTATCTACAAATATTTTCTCATCGTACAGACGTGGATAATATTGCTCATCTGGTATTGTTATCTCATCTTTTGCAACAAATAAATAGCCACCGGATTTTTTCCTATAGGCATAATAAGATGGGCCTTTTCCATTTATACTCTGCATCAACTTCTTTATATTATCAAAAGAGCTAGACCACACATTTGCCTTTACAATTGAATGTAAATCAGTAGACGCGAAGTAAACAATTCCCTCATCATTCTTTAAATCATTCGGAAATATAATTAAGTAACGAAAATTTCCATTCGGTACTTCTTTCGATTCTACTGTATACATGGATTTTAATAATTCATAAGGAATGTCTCCAGGAAATTCAATAATTAATACTTGGCTATCTGGAGATTCATCAAACTTATTGGCAAACTCGTTGGCACCCCTTTGAAAGCCGTAAAAGCTAAAGTCCCTTACTTCATCCATAAATGGTGTGATTGCATTCATATTTTGAACACCATGATAACTTTTTTTATCATTTCGGTAAATAATTTTATTCGGGATGACTAATTCCTTTACATCCTTTTTAATATTATTTATTTTTTTTACTTCTTTTACATTATCTTGATTTGATACAAGTTCATAATTCTTTTGGAACGTTACAAGACTCCAAAAGAATATGATACTAATTAAAACTAAAACAGTAAGTAGAATCGATTTAAATTGTTCTAGTTTCATTAAAAATCATCCCCTTGATCCCGATCGTATGGAAGGGTGAAATGAACTGTTGTGCCTTTTCCATCAGTACTTGTAGCCCAAATTTTTCCGCCATGAGCTTGAACCATTTCTTTAGCTATAGCAAGACCCAGCCCTGTTCCACCAACTTGCCTTGATCTTGCCCGATCGACACGATAAAAGCGGTCAAAAATACGGTGAATACTACTCTTTGGAATGCCGACTCCTTGATCCGATATGGCTACTTCAAGTTCCTCATTTTGGACACTCAACCGAATTGTAACTGTTCCGCCCTCAGGTGAATATTTTAGTGCATTGGAAATTGTATTATCTAATACTTGTGTAATTTTATCTTGATCTATTTCTGCATACACTTGTTCTTTCGGATACTTTCGAATAAAGGTTACGCCCTTTTCCTTTGTCATTTCAAACCGATCAATCACGTGATCAAGGAACTTCTCCATATTTATTATTTCTTTACGTAACTGATAATCATGGCTATCCATTCTTGATAAAACAAGTAAGTCATTAACTAAACGAATCATACGTTCCGTTTCATTTTGTGTGACTTTTAAGAAATGAGGAGCGATTTCCTTATCCCTCCATGCCCCATCGCTTAATGATTCTAAGTAACTTCTCATCGTTGTTAACGGAGTCCGTAATTCATGTGAAACATTCGCAACAAATTCTCGACGCTCTTGTTCAATTTTTTCTTGCTCAGTTATATCATGTAATACAACAATTAAGCCGTTCATTATTCCTGTTTCTTTTTGAATTAGTGAAAAATTGGCCCGTACAATTAAAGGAAGCAAATCTGTACTGTAGTCAAGAATAATAGAATTTTGTTCCTCCGTTAGTTCTTTAAAAGTATATTCATCGCCAATACCAAGTACATCAATTATGTTTTTAGATACAACTGTTTCACGTGTAACATTCAACATCGTTTCTGCTGCTTCATTTATAAGAATAATCCTACCTTTTCGATCCGTAGAAATAACTCCATCTGTCATATATCTTAAAATTGATGATAATTTCCGCTTTTCACTATCGGTTTTAGCCTGTTCATCTTGTAATTTTTTTGATAGATTATTAAAAGTTATCGCTAATTGACCTATTTCGTCATAACCATATACTTTTACTTTTCTTGAGTAATTCCCACGAGCCATTGCTTGAGCTTGCCTTTTCATATCCGTTATCGGTCTTGTAATCGTTTGAGCAACAATAACAGCAACAATCGCAGTAAAAACAAGTGCTATGAGTGATCCGTTTATAAATACTTGATTAATTACTTGAACCTGTTTAAATACTCGCTCAATATTCCCCTCAATATAAATAATCCCTTCTACTTGATCATTTACTTTGAAGGGAACATACAATTGCCACTTTCTTTCATTCGTCGCATCATCTATCGACATTTTTTCAATCATTTCTTCTGTTACAAAAGTTCGGGTAACGACAATATCAGTCGTCCGTTGACCAACTTTATTGCGACTTCCAAGATCAGATATGGCAATGACTCGTAAATTTTTATCATAAACACGCATTTCTTCAATATCAGATGATTTATTATCAATTAATAATTTTTCAATATCGTCTTCTAAAGAAGTTGAGCCTTCCGTAGATCGGTCTTCTAAAAATTCCTGTTCTAGATTATAAGTAATTAACTTTACTCGGTTTAAGATAGAATCCTTAAAATTCCGCGTTAACTCATTTTCCAACTCTCGAACAAAATATACACCAATTATTTGCATGGCTAACAAGATAAGTAAAACAAAAAATAAAATAAATTTTAATCGGATGGATGTAAAAATCTTTGCCCTTTTCATTTCTCCGATTACTCCTGTTCAGGATTTTGCAAATAATAACCGACACCACGTCTTGTTACTAACCACCCAGGGTGGCTTGGATTATCTTCAATTTTTTCCCTTAATCGTCTAACCGTTACGTCAACTGTTCGAACATCACCAAAATAATCGTAACCCCATACGGTTTGTAATAAATGTTCCCTTGTCATTACTTGTCCCGGATGTTTTGCCAAGTAATAGAGTAGCTCAAATTCACGATGGGTTAACTCGATCATTTCTCCCCGTTTTGAAACAATATACGCATCTGGATGAATAACAAGCGAGCCAATGGCAATCTCATTCGTTGCATTTTCAGTATTTATTGTATTTACATTTTGGTGTCGTCGTAGATTTGCCTTCACACGGGCTAATAACTCCCTTGTACTAAAAGGTTTTGTCACATAGTCATCTGCACCTAGTTCAAGACCTAGTACTTTATCAATCTCTGAATCTTTTGCGGTCAACATAATAATTGGCATTTCATATTTTTTACGAATTTCTTTACATACTTCCATACCATCTTTTTCTGGGAGCATAATATCTAGTAAAACAAGATCTGGTTCAACTTCATCAACAATTTCCAACGCCTCATCCCCATCATAAGCACAGTAAACTTCATATCCGTCCTTTTTTAAGTTGAATTGCAAAATATCAGCAATTGGTTTCTCGTCATCCACGATAAGAATCTTCTTTGGCATATATATCTCTCCTCTCTCCTATTACAATCTCTAAAGTTTTATATAAATCAAAGTCGTTGAATGAACATACTCATTTTATATCACTACTATTAATATTATAGTTTATTTCTTCCCCATATGATAACTAGGTTACTTAAAGAATAAAAAATGCAACTCTATAAATTTGCTCCACTTACTACTTTATCATGAAATTATCAATGAATTCATCACATATCATAGAATTTCCTTTATTTTTCAGTTTTATCTACACAAATGAGTATATAAAGCAATAAAGAAAACTCAGGGACGCTTGATACTTTAGGCAACCATGAGACTATCGTTCGCCGAAAGAGCTTTTTGGGGGATGAGATGCAATACTGCTAGAGCCTTCTTTGTGCGCTTATGGTATTTGAAAGTAGAAATTGGAACGTTTATACTTTCCTATTAGCAAAAAAATGCTCGACCATCATTAGCCGAACATTTTTTGTTCCATTACTTAGTGGGTTCTTTCCCCTCTACATATTGGGTTGCAATTTTCTCGTACAACAACATCTATTTAATTATATAAATTGCGTATTACATTCGTTTGATTCCGATCTGGACCAACAGAAAATGTAACTAACGGTATACCAGTTAATTCAGAAATACGGGTAACATAATTTCGGGCATTACTTGGTAAGTCATTTAAGGAGCGACATGTCGTTATATCTTCAGTCCAACCTGGTAATTCCTCATAAACAGGTTCACATTCGGATAAAACCTTTAGGCTAGCTGGATACTCATCAATGACTTTATTTTGATATTTGTATGCTACACAAATTTTTATAGTCTCTATTCCTGTAAGAACATCAATCGAATTAAGAGATAAATCAGTTAATCCACTTACTCTCTTCGTATGACGAACAACTACACTGTCAAACCATCCAACACGTCTTGGTCTTCCTGTCGTCGTACCATACTCACGTCCAACCTCACGTATTTGGTTACCGACTTCATTAATAAGCTCCGTTGGGAAAGGACCATCACCGACCCGTGTTGTATATGCTTTAACTACACCAACAACGTGATTTACTTTTGTTGGACCAATCCCTGAGCCAATTGTTACACCACCTGCAACAGGATTCGATGAGGTTACATATGGATATGTACCTTGGTCTATGTCCAGCATGACACCTTGCGCACCTTCGAATAAAACTCGTTTTCCTTCATCAATCGCATCATTTAATATGATTGAAGTATCACAAACGTACTGTTTAATTTGTTGACCGTACATATAATATTCTTCAAAAATATCTTCCAGTGTAAATCCATCTGTTTTATAAATTTTCTCAAATAATTGGTTTTTTTCCTTTAAGTTTACACTTAACTTTTCTTTAAACACTTCTTTATCTAATAAATCTGCCATCCGAATGCCGATACGCGCAATCTTATCCATATAGGCTGGTCCTATCCCCTTACCTGTCGTTCCAATTTTTTGGGCCCCTTTTGCAATTTCCTGAACTTGATCCAACTTTATATGATAGGGGAATATCATATGCGCCCGGTTACTAATACGTAATTGATCTGTTGAAATATTCCGTTCATGAAGGTATTTTATTTCTTCAATAAGTGCTTTCGGATCCACGACAACTCCATTTCCAATGATACAAGTTTTATCTTTGTAAAAAATCCCTGATGGAATCAAATGCAATTTATATGTATCTCCATCAAATTTGATTGTATGTCCAGCATTATTGCCGCCTTGATATCGTGCTACTATGTCCGCTTGTTCTGAGAAAAAGTCTGTAATTTTCCCTTTACCTTCATCTCCCCATTGAGATCCAACAACTACTATAGAAGACATTTGGGGCCACCTCCAATATATTTTTATACAACAATTAAGTCTACCATTTATCATTTGATTGTCAAGATGGAATACGAATATTTTTAAATGTTATTATAGTTAACGTTCGTGTTTAATCTTAGCTACCATATCTTTTTCGCTTAAATAATTAAGATTTACTATCCATTGTCCCTGTTATGTTCGGTTAATGAAGAAAGCTGAGGGTCGCTCGAGACTTTAGACGGTTCGGGGTCTGTCGTTTTAGCTTAGTGTTGCGGAAAGTAGAAATAAATAAATTTATCGTTTCCTAGTAACCCAAAAAGAAGCCTAATTATTTAGGCCCCTGGTGGTACTTGTGCATCGTCAAATCTTCTATCTAAATTAACAAACTTATTATATTCCTTTGCAAAAGCTAACTGAACCGTTCCTACTGGACCATTCCGTTGTTTTGCAATAATGATTTCAATAATATTTTTGTTCTCTGATTCCTTATCATAGTAATCATCGCGGTAGAGGAAAGCTACAATATCGGCATCTTGCTCAATACTACCTGATTCACGAATATCAGACATCATTGGCCGCTTATCTTGACGTTGCTCTACAGAACGTGATAACTGTGATAATGCGATGACAGGTACTTCTAATTCACGGGCTAATGCCTTCAATGAACGTGATATTTCCGAAACTTCTTGTTGCCGGTTATCGGAACTTCTACCATTTCCTTGAATTAATTGCAGATAATCAATCACAATCATACCTAACCCATGTTCTTGTCTTAGCCGCCTGCATTTTGCTCTTATCTCTTGAACTCGTATACCCGGTGTATCATCAATATAAATGCCCGCATTTGATAAACTCCCCATCGCCATCGTTAACTTTTTCCAATCT
Organism: Bacillus andreraoultii; assembly: GCF_001244735.1. GTDB lineage: Bacteria > Bacillota > Bacilli > Bacillales > Caldibacillaceae > Caldifermentibacillus > Caldifermentibacillus andreraoultii. The sequence continues at coordinate 111,933 of NZ_LN868937.1, read as the reverse complement.
TCATCCGTAAGTGATCCTGTCCGTAAATTTTGCGCATTAATATTTCCCTCCGCACAAAGCATACGCATAACGAGCTGCTCAGCACCCATCTCAAGCGAGAAGATTGCTACATTTTCATCTGTTTTCGTTGCAACATTTTGAGCGATATTTAATGCAAAAGCTGTTTTCCCTACAGATGGACGGGCTGCCACAATAATTAAGTCATTCCGTTGAAATCCAGCCGTCATATGATCTAAATCATTAAATCCAGTAGGAATTCCTGTTATGTCACCTTTTCTACTGTGCAGCTGTTCTATATGATCATAGGTTTTAACTAATACATCTTTAATATCTTGGAAAGCACCAGCGTTTTTTCGATTGGCTACTTCTAAAATTCTTTTTTCTGCCTCTGTTAATAGACTTTCTACTTCATCTTCCCTTGTATAACCATCTTGTGCTATATCTGTTGCTGTCCGAATGAGACGACGTAATAACGATTTTTCCTCAACAATTTTTGCATAGTATTCAATATTAGCCGCAGTAGGAACAGAATTAGCAAGTTCCATTAAGTATGAAATGCCACCAATATTTTCTAATTGGTCTGACGCAGCTAATTCTTCAGAAACAGTTACAACATCAACAGCCATTCCGCGATCATTTAAACTTAACATGATAGAGAAAATCTTTTGGTGAGCACTGCGATAAAAGTCCTCAGGTAGTAAACTTTCTGATGCAACGGTTAAACTCTCTGGCTCAATAAATATGGCACCTAAGACAGCCTGTTCAGCTTCAATATTTTGGGGAGGAGTCCGGTCGATCAAAAGATCATTCATTTTTATACTAAACCTCCGAATATTATTCTAAATATCTATTTTTATAGAAATCATGAACTTGTTCAATAGAAAAAGGCTGCCCCATATAATCCCCATCCTATTAATCACTTCTAAATGGTTCTCATGATTGAGACAGCCGTCATAGTTATTCTTTTTTTATTCTAACATGAACAAAACTTTATTTCGATGGAAATAATTTAATTATCTTCTTTTACATGTACAGTAAGTGTACCTTGAACATCTGTATATAATTTAACAGGTACTTTTGTAAAACCTAGAGCACGAATTGCATCCGTTAATTCAATTTTACGCTTGTCAATTTTAATCTTATGTTGCTTTTCAAGCTGTTCAGCAATTTGTTTTGATGTGACAGAACCGAAAAGACGTCCACCTTCACCAGATTTTGCAGGAATTACAACGGTTAACTTTTCTATCCGTTCTTTCAATTGTTTTGCTTGTTCTTTTTCTTGTAATGCTTCTTGCTCTTCTTTACGTTTCTTCGCCTCTAACGTTTTAATATTCGCTTTTGTCGCTTCTATTGCATAACCATTTTTTATTAAAAAGTTATGTGCGTAACCGTCCGCAACATTTTTTACTTCACCCTTTTTACCTTTCCCTTTTACATCTTTTAGAAAAATTACTTTCATGATTCATTCACTCCTTCTAAATACTTATCGATGACAGCTTTAAGCCGTTTTTCCGCATCAGCAATTGTCGTGTCTGTTAATTGTGTTGCTGCGTTCGTTAGGTGGCCGCCTCCTTCAAGTTGTTCCATAATGAGCTGCACATTTACCTTACCTAGGGAGCGCGCACTAATACCTACCGTATCATCCGGACGTTTTGATATAACAAAGGAAGCTTCAACATTTTCCATCGCTAACAGTAAGTCTGCCGTTTGGGCAATTAAAATCTGATTATACTGTTCAGACGCATTTGCTCTTGTAATCGCAATTCCCCGTCTGTAAAATTCTACATTTTCAACAAGCTTTGCCCGTTTAATAAATGTATCTAAATCTTCTCGTAAAAATTTTTGAACTAATACGGTATCTGCACCTTTTGTTCGTAAATAAGAGGCTGCATCAAACGTCCGTGAACCAGTACGTAGTGTAAAGCTCTTTGTATCAACAATTATACCTGCAAGTAGAGCAGTTGCCTCAAGAATATCTATTTTACGATTAGGTTGATATTGGAGTAGTTCAGTCACTAATTCAGATGTAGATGAAGCATACGGTTCCATATAAACAAGTAATGGATTCTGTACAAATTCCTCGCTTCTCCTATGGTGATCAATAACGACAATTCTTTCACAACGGTTGACTAGACGTTCTTCAATAACTAAAGATGGCTTATGGGTATCCACAATGACTAATAAAGCATTGGTCATGCTCATTTCGAGCGCATCTTGTGGGGAAATAAAATGATCATATATATCGGATTTCTCTTTAACCTCATTTAGTAATTTTCTTACACCAGAATCTATTTCTTGCTCATTAAGTATAACATAAGATTCTTTTCCATTCATTTGTGCAATTTTTAAAATACCGATAGACGACCCAATCGCATCCATATCCGGATAATTATGTCCCATAATAAAAATACGATCACTTTCTTCAATTAATTCTCGTAGTGCATGAGAGATAACTCGTGCCCGTACTCGTGTCCGTTTCTCAATTGGGTTTGTTTTTCCGCCATAAAATCTCACTTTTCCATTCGGTAGTTTAATTGCAACTTGGTCTCCCCCCCGGCCTAATGCTAAGTCAAGACTTGATTGGGCAATACTCCCCAATTCTGGTAAGGATGAAACCCCTGCTCCAACTCCAATACTAAGTGTTAAGGGAAGGCTGTTTTTTGCACCTGATTCACGAATATCGTCGAGTATCGAAAATTTACCCTTTTCTAACTCACTTAAAATTTTTTGATTTAATACAGCCATAAATCGGTCAGCTGTAACTCTTTTTAAATAGATCCCAAATTCATTCGCCCACTCATTTAGTAATGATGTAACCCGTCCATTTAATGATCCACGAGCTAAATCATCCATTCCTTGAGTCACTTCATCATAATTATCGAGAAAGACAATCGCTATGACTGGTTGTTCTTCCTGATATTTTTGTTCAATTAAGGCTTGCTCAGTTATATCGAAAAAATAGATTAATTTTTCTTCCTTTTTATATACGACGCGGAATTTTTGATTATTAATCGTTATAATCCCTTTTTCTAACTCTTGGATGATCATTTGAATTAACTCATCAGACAAATCATAGATTGACTTTCCAATTAATGATTCCTCTTGGAAATTCACATTCATATAAGGATTGGCCCACTCCACGATATTGTCATCATTAATTAAAATAATTCCAATTGGCATTTCTAGTAACGCCTCTTCACCAACCTTTTTAACCCGGTAAGAAAGAAGCGATACATACTTTTCAACTTGGGTCTGAAAATAAGCACTACTTCGAATGAGTAAAATCAAAAATGCCACTAAAATAATACATGCTATTCCACTTAGCACCCAGTTGTAAAAACCTAATATAACTAATAATAAGAACATAATGGCGAAAAAACCAATTAATAGTTTTTTCATATGGCCAGTTCTTAAAAAGATTGGCATATACTCCAACTCCTAATTTTTTTGAAAATCAAGTGAAATTTTTGTTTAATACAATTCATATTCAATTTCACTCTTCCTATGCAAAAGATGTAACGCCATCTCTATCTAAATTTATTCTTTTCTCTGTATTTGATTTCTTAAATCAAACCCTAAATCAAATATACCAATAATTTTAGCCAATTGATTTGCTAATGGATTTAATAAGATAAAAATCGTTCCAACAATAGCCCATGTTTTATGTATTCCTTTTTTATAACAAACATTAAATAGAAATGTAATGGCTTGCAAAACAAAAAGAAAGTCAATAACGAACAGAAAGTTCGTAATAACATTATATATAAACGTTCCTTTTTCTGCTTCAATAACTAGCGAAAGAATCATAATGATTAAAAAGTACCAGATTAGACTTTTTGGTAATGATATATCTCTAAATGGTCTAGCATGACTTACTTCAACACCTAATCTTTTCAAAATTGGGTAGGAAATTAATTGAATGAGTAATACACTAATAGCAGATAACAGTATAAGTAAACTAGGAAGAAGTGTAATAAATAAATCTCCAAATTCATTTAACCTAGTTTTCATCTGTTCTGTTTCTTGTCCTAACATTTCAAGCATCGTCATACTCTCATTTAATGATTGAGAAACCATATCTTGTATTTCTTTTAAGTAATCGATATTAAAAAATATAGTTGTTACGATATACCCAATGACTAGACTGATTAGTAAGACTAATGATGCTGCTGAAAATGAAATGAATCTTTCCTTTTTTGTATAAATACACCAACCAAGTACGATACCTACAATTCCATATGAAAACGGAATGAATAAAGCGGCCCACGAGCCTATAATAAATGTAAGGATGACTGAGGCAATAAAAACTAACAACCCATCTTTCCAATTGTGCTTCGCTGTAAAATAAATATAAGATACTGGTAGTGCAAATATAATGATAGCCCCAAATATGGGAACATACAAGAAGATCAATAGCATAATTGTATAAATGGCTAAACTAATTGCACCTTCCGTTAAAGTCTTTGCTTTCACTAAAACACCTCGTCTATGTTGTTTTGATAAATTTCCCCTAAAAATGTCAATTTCCTATATCCTTATTTTACAGATAATAACCAGTCGCTTCAACTAAGCAATAATACATGAAATCTACTATTATGATTACTTTATCAATTATCATACAGTTTTTAATCGTTTGTTAAATTGCATAATCATTATTTTTATGTCCGATAACAGTAAAAATTGTACATTCAGTAGTGGAATTGATGAGGTAAAAATTTCGGCTCTATAATAAATGTTGGGGTTAATAAAAGATTCAAAAAAAAGAGACACACGACTCCTAATTTCCTTTTATACTTGAATTGACAGAAACAAGTTAAAGAAAGGGAGTCGTGTGCAAATGAATAATAACATAATTATGCCAGGATTAGAAGACGTAAAAATACTAAAAGTGGAACAAATGGATGACAGATTAGCGTTGTTTGTTGAAATGGAAGCACGCACACATACTTGTCCTAGATGTGGTGCCAAAACACGACAAATTCATGATTATCGAATGCAGAAAATCAAGCATTTAAAGTGGTTTGAACGCCTCTGCTATATCTTTTATAACAAGAGACGATATCGTTGTGATGCTTGCGAGAAGAGGTTTCCTGAGAAAAACAATTTTGTGGAGCGTTATAAACGGTTTACCAAAGAGTGGAATCAGGCTGTAAACGTGAGAAGTGTTCAAGCCAAAACATTTAAGGAACTAGCTCAACAATATGGTACTTCGATTTCAACGGTTATAAGACGATTTGATGCATTTGCCGAAAATGAAGTAGGGGAAGTTAAGGAACTCCCGAGAGTAATCGCTATAGATGAGTATAAAGGGGATACCAAAGAAGGAAAGTATCAGTTAATCATCGCAAACGGAGATACAAGAGAGCCTTTGGATATATTACCGAATAGAAAAGGAAAAACAATATCACAATACTTACGAAAGTATGGGGCCAATGTAGAAATAGTCATTATGGACATGAGCCATTCCTTTAAATCGGCTGTACGAAAGGCCTTAGATCATCCACTAATTATAGCCGACCATTTTCATTTTTGTCGCTATATCTATTGGGCACTTGATAAAGTAAGAAGGCGGATTCAGTCAGATTGGAATGATTATGACCGGAAAAAGTGTAAAAAAATGAGATATGTATTTTACAAAGATAGTGCGAAACTAACCGAAAACGAGAGATGGTACCTAGATCGATACCGTGGTATGTCGAAGGAACTAGATATGGCGTATCAATTAAAAGAGGCTTATTGTGAATGGTTCAAACAAGCGAAAGAAAATGGTTCAGAAGGTATGCGTAAAACCAAAGAAGGCTTAAACACGTTTTATCAGTTAGTTAGAGATACTGGAGTGCAGGAATTTCTACGCAGCATACGGACGTTTAAAAACTGGGAAAAAGAAATTTTAAATAGTTTTATGTATAGCTATTCTAATGGATTTCTGGAAGGAATAAATAACCACACAAAGGTAATAAAACGGAATGCGTATGGTTTCAGAAACTTCAAACGAGCAAGAGCTAGAATATTGTTATCACACAAGTATAAAGGAATAGGGGTCCATCTAGGCTAGAAATAATCCCCCTTTTATTGTAGGTATGAATTTTATTTCATACCTACAATAAAAGGTCACCAAGCGAAAGCGCGGTAGCTTAACCCCAACATTTGACAAAGAACCAAAATTTCAAGCTTATCCATTCTTTATATGTATGAAAAAGAGAAGAAGCGACAAAGAATACTCTTTGTCGCTTCTACGAATACGATTATTATCTTTCTTCTGAAACATATGGAAGTAATGCAACTTGACGAGCACGTTTAATTGCTCTTGTTAACATACGTTGATATTTAGCACTTGTTCCTGTTACACGACGAGGTAAAATTTTACCACGTTCAGAAATAAACTTTTTAAGAAGTTCAACATCTTTATAATCGATATGTGTAATACCGTTCGCAGTGAAATAACACACTTTCCGACGTTTTCCACGACCTTTTCTTCCTGCACCAGCCATCTATAACACTCCTTTCTTTACAATGTTAAAATACCCGTACATAGATTAAAAAGGAAGTTATGTCCTCCGTTCGGTGTGTAATTGGACATAATCCCTTGTCAAACTTGATTTTGTGTGTGTTTTATATAAAAAGTGTGTAAATTCGTTTATGTGTGTATAGATAATAATAACGAAATAGAACTCTAATGTCAATATTTAAAAGGACAAGGTTTTGTTGAAAATAAAGATTGATTAAATGGAATTATTAGGATATTTTAGGTTTTGTCCCATAATAATTTACTTATTATTGTCTCACAATCGCACCCGATTACTTAAATACAGTCTTTCACAAAAATGAATTACTTCGTCTTAACTCCATTTTACATAAAAACAGAAAAAGACCGTACGATTAAAAACATACTTACTAGTCCCCATACCGTGGTTCCCACTATCCACCAGATAACGGGTTTATTTGAAATCTGTTTACTCTCCATACTTTCCTCGTTTTCTATTATTATAGCTACCTTCCTTTCCATACTTTTTTTCATAGAAACAAGAACAACAAATCCGATTATGATGAAACCAACAGTTATCCAAAGTAACGAATCCATTTTTACACCCCATTTTAACGAGTTACTTCCTAACTAGCTACATAGTTAAAATACAATCCAACAAAATATCTATCATACCTTTTTAACATAGGTTTCCAATTACCTTTGAAGAAAGTCTTCAGCAATATGGCCTGATTGCGGAAGAACCGTATATTAACATAATTGTATCGGATTTTATTATGAATTATCAATCTTTATTATATAATATCAAACTTAATCTTAAAGCCACATTATACATGGCTAAACCCTATTATATCTGAGAATGCCTTCTATTTTATATCCATAACAATTATTTTGGAAAAGCCAAATAATGTCCTTTCTAGTTCACTATTTAGTGTTCATAAACACATCCTCTAATGAACGTTCTTCCACTTTCAATTCATATAATTGAACACCAGATTCGATTAGCTCTTTTGATAATAATGAAATATCCTCATCTGAAGCAACTTGTAACAGCGTATATTCTTTTTTACTTTCTACAAAGGTCACATCCATGTCAAGTTTCTTAGAAAGCATTTGAATGTCATCTTTCCGTAAAGTTGGCTTCGTTCGGACAGAGATACTAATTCCAACCCCAGTTTCTTCTTTTAATTGTCGGGGTGTACCTAGTTTTTTTATAACACCATCGCTTAAAATACCTACCCTATCACTTACTTTGTCGATTTCATCTAAATTATGTGAGGTGAGAAGAATAGTTTTTCCAAGTTTTTGCTGTCTCATTACTAAGTTTCGTATTTTAATTGCCGATTCCGGATCAAGGCCAGAGGTTGGCTCATCCAGAATAATTAAGTCAGGATTTCCAAGTAACGCCTGAGCTATACATATTTTCTTTTTCATACCAAAGGAATATGTCTTTATCTTTTTCTTTTCAGCACCTTCTAACCCAACCTCTTTCATTAGGATTGTATAATCTCTCTTGCTACGTCGATCTCCCGACAGTTTACCCATATAACGTAAAAAGTGTATTCCTCTCATATGTTCATATAAATTAGAGACATCCGGCATTACGCCCATTACTTTTTTCGATTTATCAATCTGATCATCGGGAGCATCCTTTATCTTAAAAATACCTGAGCTTTTGTGAATTATTCCTGTAATTGTATGGATAAAGGTTGATTTTCCTGCTCCATTATGACCAACAAAGCCAAAGACCTCGCCTTGATGAATTGTTAAATTAATACCTTTTAAAACTTCAGTTGTTCCATATCTTTTTGTCAATTGATTTATTTTAATTATCTCCGTCATTTATAAGTCCTTCCTTTGCATAAGTAAAACAGATATTAGAAAATAAATAATACCAATGGCCAACGGAACAAACATCAAACCAAATGAACCATCTAAGTATTTATATGGCAAGATATATTTGAATGGTGCTAAATACCATTTATCGGATACTATTGCTGTCAGGCCTATAATTGGCAAACTTATACCTAATATAATTCCTAAGAACATTGTTAGTTTTGTTTTCGTAATGGCAGTGGAGATTAGTAATACAAAACTGACAATATAAAATAAGAATATTATGGTTTGAAAATAATCCTTTGGGAACCAAGAATTCGCAAACATAGATAATATGCTGAAGGATATAGAGATTGTGATAATCCAAAACAACATCGTTCCTAGTAACTTACCTAACATAATTTGTAGCCTTGGCACTTTTGTCACAAGCAGTCGAATCGTTTTCAACTCAATCTCCTTGTAAACCAAATCATGAGATGTGGCAAAAACAAGCAAAAAACCAAACACGAGTACAATCAAGGCAATTGCTGCCGTATATGCAGAGCCTTCCTCGCCTCCAGCCCCGGTAAGTTCATTAATAAAGCTAGGATTATTATCGACAAATGCAGCTGCTTGATAAGAAATGAAAATAATAAATAAAATAATAAGGATTGACCGTATACTTTTAAATGAATCAATAAACTCCCTTTTTAATATATGAACCACTTTCTTCTCTCCCTTTTTCTTTTATTTCATATCATGAGACTTCATTTTATCCAATTCTTGCTTTCTCTTTTTATGAAGAGCTTTTCTGCCCTCGTACCAACCACCAATTAGAAAGGCAAGTCCAAGTAAAAGAATTAACGCATAAGAAAGAAACTTTTCGTTTTCATTAAAAAATATCCAAGTACGCCAAACAACGAAAACCAATGGGATAACTCCTCCCCAATAAACACTATTTCTCGTTGATAAAAAGTATTGCACACCAAGTATTCCAGCAATAATAAAAACATCATAAAAACCAAAACCAAACATCATCTTTCACCCTTTTCATTTTTATATTTTTCTATAATTAATTTTGCCTCTTCCAAATTAATACGGTCATCAATTGAAAGCTGTTTAATGAATTTTATAAATTCCTCATTATCAGCAGCATCATTCAATTTTATCTTTTCAATTAACCTATCCAACTTAATCCTGACCGTTGGATAAGAAACCTCATAAATTTTTGCTATTTCTTTTAAAGATCCTGAATTCATTACGAATTTTTTAATGAATTCCATATCTTCTTCATCTAAGGATAAAATCCAATCTGGTACATTTTTTATATCCATATATTCCCTCACTCCTTTATATTTAAATTTAGTTTAACATATTTTTTAATAATGTAAAGGTATTATTTGATATTATTAAACATTTATTGCAGCTAATGTTTAATATTTTTATAAAACCACATAAAAAAGACCCTGTATTTTAAAACAGGATCAAGTGTACATTCATTGCCTTAATATATAATCGCTTTAATTTTGGAATCGAATCAATGTTATTCTGTAATTGACTATATTAGTTATATTTCGCTTATTGTAAAAGGGTGGGGTATTTGGTCGATGGGGGTTATGCCTAGTATTAAATTAATCTCTACTTCATAATAGAATCATTTTCTGGTAGTGGTGGTCTTCAGTGTCTGTACATCACAATCAAATCAATCTTTAAAATTAATTTTGCATTATAACATAAAAGCAAAAGTATTTTAAGTAAGGAAAGAAAAGGCTATAAACCTATTATTCTACTCATAGGATCGTTCACTTGAATAACTTTATTGTTGTATAATTAAGACAAGCGACAAAAACAGGAGGTGGAAGGATGGAGGTTGCTCTAAGCATCTGGGGATTAGTTGTATTGGCGATTGTCCTAAAAGATGCTAAGAACGAGAAATAAGGATAACAGAACAAGTTTGGCGACTTAGGGTTATCCCTACTCTCGATTTATATTTAGTTTAACACATCATAGTATATTCCAGACCCCTTAATTTTGAAAAGAAAATGGCAGGTCCTCCATGTCACTTTATTGGAGGTATCCACCATTTTCTTTTTTTCATTCATTGTTGGTATGAATCTGGATATCTTGTTCAACTTAATAGACAATTTCCACATTTTACCTCTCCCATCTAGCCCTATTTTTAATGGACTGTTCAATAATCCCAAAATATGCTATCTTCTCGCTATTTATTAAGTAGTTCGGTTTTGGATTACAAAAACGTAATTTGATGGCAAAATAGCAACACAATTATCGAAATGACCACAACAAGCTAAATAACATTACATTTGGTAAAGAAAAACGCTCAGAGATGGTACCGACCCCCGAAAGTTAGAGTAATAAATCTAACTTTCGGGGGTGTTTTTATGGCAAAATATAGTGAAGAATTCAAAATAAGACTTGTCACCGAGTATTTAGAGGGAAACATTGGGTATGGATCATTGGCAAAAAAATATAATATGGGAAGCCAGACCTCTATACGTGAATGGGTGAATGTATATAAGGCTCAAGGGATGGATGGGTTAAAACATAGGAAAACGAAAAAGGAATATTCTGTTCAATTTAAGATGGATACGATACAATTTATGTTAAACACAGGTGCTTCTTATTTAGAAACTGCTGTTCATTTTAATTTGAACAACCCTTCCTTGATTATTCGCTGGATGAAAGAATTTCATGAACAAGGAGTAGAAGGCCTAATTCCAAAACCAAAGGGGCGGTCTTCTATGTCTAAGAAACACAATAAACAAAAGAAAAAGGAAGAAAAACAATTAACACGTGAAGAAGAATTGGAACGTGAGAACGAACTACTAAGGTTAGAAAATGCATACCTAAAAAAGCTGAGAGCTTTTCGGGGAAATCCGAATGTCTTCCTCGAAAAGCCCAAGCAAAACTGGCATTCGAACTCAAAGAAGAAGGATTCCGATTAAAGGATATTTTCCTTGTGGTGGGTATTCCTGAAGCAACCTATCACTATCATATCAAAAACCTTGAAAAAGAAGACCCGGACAGGGAACTTAAGGAACTTATTACTGACCTATTTAAGAAATTTCATGAACGCTATGGTTATAAACGCATCACGAAGGAATTAAATAAATTAGGACATCGTGTTAATCATAAGAAAGTGTATCGACTTATGCGAGAACTAGGATTGAAATGTGTAAAATTTATGCGGAAATCCCGTAAATACAATTCCTATAAAGGAAAGGTTGGGAAGGTTGCAAAAAACCGAGTTTCCCGCCGTTTTAGCACACCTATTCCTCTTCAGAAATTAGTAACCGACATTACAGAATTCAAATGTCTTGGGGAGGAGAAGTTATATCTAAATCCAATTCTTGATCTTTATAACGGAGAAATTATAGCGTTTGGAATTAGGAAACGTCCAACATTAGATCTTGTCATGGAACCTTTAAAAGAAACAATAGGAATAATAGAAAATCATGCAACCTATCGCACTACTATTCATTCCGATCAAGGCTGGCATTACCAACACAACCAATGGGTGAAGACATTAAAAGCAAATAAAATATTCCAAAGTATGTCGCGTAAAGCAACGTGCGCAGACAACGCTTCGATGGAGAATTTCTTTGGCATTTTAAAGCAAGAAATGTATTATGGGGAAAAACTAGTAAGCTATGAAGAATTAAAAAGAAGAATAGAAGAATATATCTACTGGTATAACAATGAACGTTCAAAAGAAAAATTAGCCGGATTGAGTCCAGTCGAATACCGAACTCAATCCAGCCAATCAGCTGCATAATAAAACTCTAACTTTTGGGGGTAACCACCGATTTACTAAATCTCTGAGCGTTTTTACAATGTCTTCTTCTACTAAAGCACCCGTTAACTTAATAACTAAACTAGGTATTTGAAGATATCTTCATTATTTTCAAGTTGGATAATTTTTCTCTTAAATTCATTATCTTTAATAAAATTTGGAATGTGTTCCTGATTATATCTTCTGTTCCAATCTATTAAATCTATAACACTTTGTAATGTTTCTTTCTTAGCAGAAGTTACTTCTCCTAATTTTCTTTTTTCGTACCTACTCCAAATCCTTTCTTCTTGCAGTGACAATGGAATATTTAAAATAAATATCTTTTCAGCCTTTTTAAAACTTGGTTTGACCCATTTAAAATATACGCCTTCAATTATCCAAGAGGGCTGCTCCACTAACTTTTTCAGTTTGTTATCTCTTTCTAATTCTGGAGTTTTTATCCCATACTCTTCAGCCTGGTTATCCCAAAAAATATCATCCAAATCGAAATGAGGAATATTAAACTTGTTGCTTATTTGCTTGGCTATATATGACTTCCCACTTCCTGAACCGCCAATGATATGTATTCTAATAATAAAACATCCTTTCTATTTCAAGTAAAGCACCCGTTACTTTAAGTACACTAATTCACAATCCAAATTATAATTTTAACATAAGTTGCCAATTCCTTAGTTATTTATCAGAGGAATTAGCTTAGTTATTAGGGGGTGTTTTGCTAATGAATTATGCAGTTGACACAAATTTATGTCATCTTGGTAAAATAAGTGCCAAATAAGTAGCCATTTCTCTTTCTTTTTGTAGATAAACATTGTTAAACCAACAAAAATTAGCAATCCATTTTATATGCTAATTGGATTGCTAAAAGGTTTGTTATTTTATGTTTTGTACTATTAAACCGAACCCGGTTAGTATGATGGCACGCTGCTCTGCTTATATTTATTCAGTATGAAGTAACAATTGATCTAAATCCATTATTTTAATTTTCTTTTTCGGTAACTGTTTAATCAATCCAAGTTCTTCTAGAGTAGTAAATTTACGGCTGATTGTTTCTGGTGTGGTACCAAGATACGAGGCTAAATCCTTTTTGGACATTGGTAAGGCAACCGTTGGACTATTGCCACTTCCCTTTTCAACATTTTCAGCTAAAAAGGATATAATGCGGGATTCTACATTTTCAATCGCTACTTGTGTGGTTTGTTTTTCAGAATCCTTCAAACGTATCGTTACTTCTGAGAGTATTTTTAATGAGATCTGCGGATATTCCACCAAATACTTCTGTAAATCCTCTCGTTTAATTAAACAAATGGATGTATTTTGTAGTGCTTCCGCATAATTTTCATGAACACTTCCAGGTTGGAAAATGGCCACTTCACCTGTAAAATCACCAGGATTTAAAATGCGAACAAGTTGTTCTTTTCCGGAATCCGATAAGCGGTAAATCCGAGCCTTACCTGAATTGATAATATATAAGGTGTCATCTTCCTCACCTGCACGGAATAACATTTCCCCTTTTTGTAGATGAAGTGTCTTGGCAGATTCCGCAATCAAATCCATTTGTGAGTCTTCCAGATGGTTGAAAATGGGAACGATACGAATACATTCTGTATGTCCATGTTGGTGATGACAACATTGGTTTTGTTCCAAAATAACCTCTCCTTTTTATAAAAAGCCTAAGAGGGCATCTTAGGCTTCCATTCTATTTACTCGATTAAGCAGGTTTTACCTTTGATTTGACAACAGGATATCCTAAGTCTTCAATTGCCTTTTCGATATCGTTAATAGCGACTGCTTCTGAATCAAAGTCTACTTTTACTTTACTTGCATTGAATAATACTTTCAAGCTACCTTGATAAACACCGTTTATTGCTTTCACCGCATTTTCAATCTTTTGCATACAAGATGGGCAAGATAAGGTTTCTAATTGAATGGTTGCTTTTTGCATAAATCATTTCCCCTTTCTTATTTTAACGACCGTAAACCAAGTTCATTCTTTTGGTTTTGAGTTATTTTAAGCCTGATATGCATTATCTACTTCTGATAACATTTCGAAGGTGCCTGCATATGTTTCACATACATCGCCAGGAATGGTGTAGTTGTCTGTGATTTTACGCAACTGGGTAAATTCTGCATCCAAGTTCGGTTTGTTTGTGCCAGCTTCTTGTACTTTTGTATTCATTGTTTCGAACAGTTCACGTACTTCAAATGCTTCTGGATGATTTTTACCGTGAGCACGTGTGATTGCTTTGGTGAATAGATCTAGTTTTTCAAAATTATTTTCTACCACTTCGTTAAATGTTTTTGTTTGTTCTGACATAATTGATTCCCTCTTTCTTGATTAATAGTTTATTATTTTCTTAGGCAGGTTTTACTTTTGTTTTGATGACAGGATATCCTAAATCTTTAATGGCCTTTTCAATATCGTTAATTGCTATTGCTTCTGAATTAAAATCTACCTTTACTTTACTTGCATTGAATAATACTTTTACACTATCTTGTTCAATCCCATTTAAACCTTTTACTGCATTCTCGATCTTTTGCATACATGATGGACAAGATAAGGTCTCTAATTGAATGGTTGCTTTTTCCATGATTATATTCCTCCTAGTTTTTTTATATTGGGGTGGATTTGTTTGTTCCACCCCTTCCTCTTAATAGTTCTATTATAATCCTGGTTGGAATTATAAAAATTGATTGTAATCAAGTTTCACTATTTATCTTTGGATTTGTCGTACTTTTTAAGCGTTTTTACCTCTTAAACGGTATCTCATTAATCTCATACCATTAAAGATTACAACCAAAATACTAGCCTCGTGAACTAACATCCCAATGGACATGTTCATCCATTCACTGAAGAACACGCTGGCAAGTAATACTAATACGACAGCTACCGCGATGATAATATTTTGCTTCATGTTTCTTGCCGTTGCTTTTGTTAAACCTAATGCGTGTGGCAGACGACTGAAGTCAGAGTTCATCAAGACCACATCGGATGTTTCAATGGCTACATCTGTTCCACTACCCATTGCGATTCCGATATTTGCTAAAGCTAATGAAGGACTATCGTTGACCCCATCACCAACAAAGGCGACGATTTGCCCTTCTTTTTGTACTTTTTCAATATAGGCAGATTTACCTTCTGGCAACATATGACCATGTGCTTCAGTCAATCCAAGTTCACTAGCCACTAAATCTACTGTTCCTTGATTGTCTCCGGAAAGGACCACAAGATTTTTCACGCCTAAAGCCTTTAATTTTTGAAGATCCTTTTTCACTCCCGGGCGAACTTGGTCACGAATGCCCATAAGTACTTTTAATTCACCGTCGACCGCTGTCAAGACAAGGGAGTTTCCATTTTTTTCAAATTGTTGCACATCATCTTTGGCTTTTTGGCTTAGCACGACGTTTTCCTTTTCCATCAAAGCAACATTCCCAACAGCTACGCGATGGCCGTTTACTTTGGCGACAATTCCGCCACCTTTGACAACTTCTGTCTCTTCTACTGGAGAAAAAGTAGTCTCACCAATGTTATTTAGGACTGCCTTTGCAAGAGGGTGATCAGATTCACGTTCCACACTTGCTAAGTAACCAAGCACTTCCTCACTGTTATTTCCGTAAAATTCTTTTTCTGCCACTTCAGGGTTTCCGACTGTCAATGTTCCTGTTTTATCAAAGACGATTGTATCTACTCTACTGAAGTCATTGATGACCTCGCTACCTTTAAGAAGAACACCATTACGTGCACCGTTGCCAATACCTGCGACGTTTGAAACGGGTACACCGATTACCAATGCACCTGGGCAACCTAAGACTAATATGGTGATGGCCAGCTCGATATCTCGTGAGAAAAGCCAAACGATTACAGAGAGGATTAAAACAGCTGGTGTGTAGTATTTAGAGAATCGGTCAATGAACCGTTCCGCTTCAGATTTGGAATCTTGAGCTTCTTCTACCAATTCAATGATTTTACCAAAGGTTGTATCTTCGCCCACTCGATCTGCTCGAATTTGGAGTGTACCATTTTCCAAGATGGTTCCTGCGAATACCTCAGTATCGATGACTTTGTTAACGGGTACAGATTCACCTGTGATACTTGCTTCATTGATGTGGCCTTCTCCTCTTATTACCGTTCCATCCACAGGTACTTTTGCGCCTGTTTTAACAAGCAAGATGTCGCCTTCATCCACATCATCAACTTCTACTTCTTCAAATTCACCATTCTCCATTTGTTTCCAAGCACTTTCTGGTGCCATTTCTGTTAATGCCTTGATGGCAGATCTTGTTTTGTTCAATGTGCGTTGTTCCAAGTATGAACCGAATAGGAACAAGAACGTCACAATCGCTGATTCTTCATAGTTTTGAATCAAGAAAGCTCCAATTACCGCAATAGTGACTAATACATCAATACTGACCACTTTTACTTTTAAGGCTTGATACGCCTGAATCGCAATGGGTGCTACTCCCAAGATGGAAGCGATAATAAACGACCCATTGAAAAGAGCGACATTTTGTAAAGCAAAATGACTAATTAATCCAATGACAATTAATATCCCACTAATCAGGGTAATCTGATTTTTAATTCTTAATATATAACTTTGCATTTGGTTTCCCTCCAATTTGTTTTTTCATCTTCTTGATGATTAAAGTATAGGATGTTTATTGATTTTGATAATTGACGGCCATCAAGTTTCAATATATATTTATTTCTTTTTTTGATTAAAGCCATCTTTCCCATCGCATGCCTTCAGCTTAAATGTTTTTGGATTCTATTTACTTGACGGCCATTAAGAAATTAAAATAAACGAATCGTTTTTCTAGCAACGTATGGGAAAAGTAACATTTTTCTTCTGTATGTGCTTCTTTGGGAAGGCTTCAGTATGTTCTTATCCCTATAAAAAAGAAACGTAACCTTAAAGGCTACGCTTCTGTTTTCGGGGGGAGGAAAGGAAAAATAGAGACCGATTAACGATTGAACATTTGTCTGTATTTTCCAGCTATTCATTCTTGTGTTCTTCTAGCAATGGGTTTATTTGGCTCTCCTCTATTCCGCGTATATGGGTAAGTTTCCTTTATCCCCGTAACGAACCATAACTTAGTTTTACATATTCCTCTGATTTATCAAGGGGATCCTGTCCTTCGCCTTACTACTTTACTTTGGCAAGCCGTTATTGTAATCAAACTCATTTAAGGATAATAATGTCTAGTCTAATTTCATCAATAAAACTTCACTACTCAAAATATTCTCCTCATTTCAGCATGGAAAACAATGGAGGTGTATCAGTCATTGGTTTGAAGCGATTTCTGTTGACTTAGCCAGTAATGTTTATCAATTTTAATAAATTAATTCATATGTAATATTAAATTATCTAAATCAGGAATTTTGATGTTCCTTTTTAGCTGCTGCTCGATCAAACCTTGCTTTTCTAATTTGGTCAGTTTACGACTTAGTGTTTCAGGAGCGATTCCCAAGTATGAAGCTATTTCTTTTTTAGACATTGGAAGATTGATAGTGGGACTATTACCACTATCTCTTTCCACGCAATCTACTAGAAAAGAGATGACTCGAGTCTCTGTGTTTTCTAGAACAACATGTTTTTGTAGTTCTTTTAAACCTTTTGATAGTTCAGAGATTATAGATAAAGAAATTCGCGGAGATTCAACTATGTATCTTTGTAATTCTGGGCCACTTAGTAAGCAGACAGATGCATTTTGAATCACTTCCGCATAATGAACATAAACATCCTTTGTTTGAAATATAGAAAATTCTCCAGTAAAGTCACCTGGGTTTAAAATTCGAATAATCTGTTCTTCCCCAGATTTCATCTTCTGGAAGATCCGAACTTTTCCGCTGATAATAATGTATAAAGTATTATCACATTCACCTGGTTGGAAAAGAAAATCACCTTTTTGTAAGCTAATATTATTTACGAATGTCGCAATTTTATCTATTTGTACTTCTTCTAAATGGGTGAAAATAGGGACTAAACGTAGACAATCTGTATGACTGTGTTGATGTTCATTATGGTTATGTACCATAATAACTTCCTCCCTTCTATTAATTGAGTACTATGAGTAAGTGTATCTGTAGTATCATTATAGAAATTTTTAACAAAGGAAGAATTGACTGTAATCAAGATTAATATTCTACTTTATTTATACTACACATTTGCTTTTTGAAAGAAAGATTCGAAGCGTAGTACTTTCCTGGTTAAAAGACAAAAGCCTATAAGAAAAGATAGCTTTTCTTATAGGCATAATGCGTACTATTCTAATAGTGAAATTCTATTCAATGGAAAAATCGTCAATACAGCTTTTCCCTCAATATTACTTGCATCAATATAAGGATTAACCCACTTTCTACTATCATATGAGTGTCTCCGATTGTCACCTAAGAAAAGGTACTTTCCATCTGGGACCTGATAAGTACCCGTTAGTTGGTCCGAATATTTTACATAGGGTTCCTTGAGTTCTTGTCCATTAATATATACTAAACCATCACCTTTAATTTCAACGATATCATTTGGCAATCCTATTATCCGTTTAACCATTATTTCGTCTAATTCCTTAGAATAAAATACGATTATATCCTGCCTTTTTATTTGGTCGACATCATATATCCGCGTTGTTATGATTCGGTCCTGTGGTTGAATGGTTGGGAACATGGAACCACTCGGAACGATAATAACAAAGAAAAGAAATTTATAGATTAAAAAGGCAAAAATAATTCCAGTCGTAATAATAGACAGCCAACTTTTTATGGATTTTTTTTGAGTTGTTTTCAGGGTCATCATTTTAAACATTAATGGTGGTGATGATGTTTATGCTTTTTAGAGAATAATAAATGAACGGTTGTAATAGCAAATATTATTGTAAGTGTCCATGGAATCCAATTTGATGAACTACCTGACTCTTCATTTTCTACTTCTATTAGACCATCTGCTAATTCCGCTGCACTATGATTTTCATTCGTAAATTCAGTTGATTCATGTGCTTCTTCTATCCCATCGTGTCCATCAGCATGTGCTTCTTCACCTTCAGCAAGATGAGTAAATACTACATAGGAATTAACATATTCTCTACCGGCATCAACATCATTAACGTCAAATTCTTTTGTAGCTAATACTTGTTCGAATGCCTCCTCAATTTCGGGCATTTTTTCTTCATCGATCACACCATTAAAAGGGTCAAGGTTTTCTACTTCAATACTTGTATCTGCAGCAACTATTTCAGGTGCAAAAGGTGTTCCTTCAGGTTTCACACCTGTAAACGGTGCGCCTTCTCCTGCGCGATGAATTCTTACAAGATTTTCATATAAATATTGATCAGCTAAGGTTTGTGCCTCGGGGCTTAATTCTCTTACCTCCATTGTTTGCTTGTAGATATTTGATAATTCTTCCTCATCTTCTGGTAAAACCCATTTAGAAATATAACTTATATTATTTGTTTCGATAGCCTTCTTTGCATCTGTTATTACAGGACCGTCCATTGTATCGCAATGTGCACTAGCCATTGTTGGAATCAGACCAATAATTCCTAATGATATTAGTAGTGTTCCAGTTATTTTCGAAAACTTTCCTTTCATGTAAAAAACTCCTTTATTTTTAGTTTTAGTTTTAAAAGAAATCTGAACATTTGTATTTAATCTATCTCCCTATTCATTTCCTCCTTTCTCTTAATCATAGTTTACAAATAAGATAGAAATAAAAAATTGATACAGAACAATTTTTAACCTTATATTAGCAGGTATGTAGTTTATTCATTCAGAGGGATGTTAGATTCAAACGTATGAAGTTGAATAAATACACGAATTTTATTTTAAATTTTTAATAATAGTTAGATCGAATGGATTCAAGAAAATCTTGGCTCAAATATACAATTTGAAATTGGAAACTAATTCTTAAGATTACTGCGGTAAAGCCTGAAGAGGTAAAATTCTCTTTTTATTTCTTCTGGGTAGGAATTTACACAGTCCTTCTTCGTTGTGACCCACTTGTAGATACCTTTCATCAAAAAGAATCGGTGCTTTTAATAATTTGGGGTATTCCATTATTAAGCTAATGAGATTGTTTAAGTTCATTTGTTCTATATCAACATTTAATGCTTGATAAACTTTCGATTTTGTTGAAATAATTTCCTCAGTTCCATCCGTTGTCATTTTTAATAAGTGTTTGATCTCACTTTCATTTAAAGGATCAGAAAGGATGTTGCGTTCCGTAAATGGTACCTCATGTTTCATTAACCATTTTTTTGATTTTCTACATGATGCACAACTCGGTAAACTATAAAAAGTTATCATGGTGATTCCTCCTAGTGATGTTTTTCACATGAAATGTTTTTTTATTAACCTCTAAATCCAATCGTGTCATTTCATAGATTTAAAAGATTCTCCTAGGTTACACAGTGTGGTTGACTTATAATGTTCATCTCCCTTTTTTAGATATTACTAATATACATCCATCCTAAATGGAAAGTAGCTCATCCGCATTGATATATATCAAGTCTACTTAAAACTTCTCCTTCTTCAAATGAGGATTAAAACTACAATTTGTCTAGTCAACTGTTATACAGTATAAGAAAAGCCACTGAGAAATTGACTTTTCTCAATGGCATTATTTAAGATATTCTGATTTAACATTATGTGTAGATGGTGAACTGTATGGAACCATTCGCTAATTTAGGTATATATATGAGAGGAAATTCTCATTATACGTTTAATTACTACTAATTTTGAACATATTTTTGAGGATTTTTATTAAACGCCTCTAGACAATGTTCACAACATACATAATAATCTTTTCCCTCATAGGTTGCTCGTAATGCAGAATCATTAATCTCCATTTCCATGCCACTAACCACGCATTTTGTTGTTTCCATCGAATCACCTCCCCTTTACACATCTAAAATTAATCCTTTTCATTTCCTGATACCTTGATATCTATCAATTTTTAAAATCTATAATTCTGATAGAATTTAGTCAAACAGAAATCTCATTTATAGAAAGAGGGTATTGTAATGACATTGACTTTATATTGGCACCCCCAATGTCAGACATGTCGAAAAACAAAAAAATGGCTTGATGAAAAGCAAGTCTCATATACTCCCAAGCATATCGTAAAAAGTACACCTTCTCGAGAGGAAATGGAGGATATGTATCACAAAAGTGGGTTGGGAATAAGAAAATTTTTCAACACACATCATAAGTTATACCGCGAACTTGGAATAAAGGATAAATTAATGACTGCTACCGAAAATGAATTACTTGATATATTAGCATCAGATGGAAGATTAATTAAAAAGCCAATTTTGACTGATGGACAAAAGGTGATAATAGGATTTAATGAAGAGGAAATTTTAAAATTCCTTTCATGAATTTTTTAGAATGGTGAATTCCCTATATATCAGGGAAGATTTTACTGTGTAAGATACAATAGTTTATTTTTAAAATATGAATATTACTGTTAATTAACATATAATTTTGTGTATTTTCAATTACTAGCGCATACGTTCCTGTGAGAATTAAGTCACATTATCCTAGTTGAAAGGAAGTATTAGTAGATGGAACCAAGAATTTCGTATTATGATATTGCACCTGATGGTATGAACATCATGAAGGAGATGGAAAAATATACAAAGATGACAACGTTGGAGCCGAAGCTTCGGGAACTTATAAAAATTAGAGCATCCCAAATTAATGGTTGTGCCTTTTGTTTGAATATGCATACAACAGATGCACAAAAAATGGGCGAAACAGTACAACGTATTAATTGTGTGAGTGTCTGGAGAGAGTGTGAATTCTATACGGAGGCAGAAAAGGTTGCCTTAGAGTTAACAGAACATATCACCTTGATATCAACTGAGCGTGTTCCAGAAGAATTGTATCAACGGGTTCGAGAACATTATAACGAAATACAGTATGTTGACCTCGTTCTGATCATAAATCAAATAAACAGCTGGAACCGAATTTCGATTTCAATGGGAAATACGGCAAAATAAATATCAAGGAATAACAGCTTAGTCTTCTTTAGGAGGCCTTCTTCCACGAAGAAGGTCTTATTTCAAATAAAGAATGATAGATACACATAAAATTATGACTGACTAGCACAATAGGAATGTTTGGTTCCTATATTGTAGAGACTTTATAGACTAATAGTGATAGCCCTGTGCTTCTTTTCTTTCTACAACGTAGTTTTTTAACGTCCTCATACTGTTTTGAGAACTTTATGTTTCCTCCCTCATAATCAAATCAAATTAATCTTGATATATATCAATTTATTTCATTGCAAGAACCTTTACAATTAAGTTTCGAGATTTAAACACTAATTTTCACTAAATAAATTATCCCCACAAATTTTAACCTTTTTACTGCATGGATACGGCACCTTTGAATAGGAAGGAGTTTTTCCCGTTGAGTATGAACGATTTACTAAAAGAAAAGTTATCATTGCTTCCGGACTTACCTGGTTGTTATCTCATGAAAGATTTAGAAGGCATAATTATCTATGTAGGGAAAGCCAAAAGGTTAAAAAACAGGGTTCGCTCTTATTTTACAGGCTCTCATAACAACAAGACAGAATCACTAGTTGCAGAAATTGCAGACTTTGAATATGTTGTGACGTCATCTAATAAAGAAGCGCTTTTATTAGAAATTAATTTAATAAAAAAATATAGACCAAAATACAATATGCTACTTAAAGACGATAAGAATTATCCCTACATCAAAATAACTGCTGAGCGACATCCGCGCCTTATCATCACTAGAAGTTTAGTACAGGATGGTGGAATTTATTTTGGACCTTATCCATTTGTACAAGCTGCAAAGGATACAACTAAACTATTGGAACGACTTTATCCACTTAGAAGATGCCATGTAAGCGAAAACCGTCCGTGTTTGTACTATCAATTAGGACTTTGTATTGGATCGTGTGATCATGAGGTCTCGCCCGAAGAGTATAAGGAAAGGATTCGCCAAATACGTCATTTTTTAAATGGTGGTTATCTAAATATTAAACAAGAGCTTCAGAGGAAAATGAACCAAGCATCGGAAAATATGGATTTTGAAAAAGCTAAAGAGTATCATGATCTAATCAATAGTATTGAAATCACAATGGAAAAGCAGAAAATCGTGATTTCAGAGCAACGAAGTATGGATGTTTTTGGCTTTGCTACTGACCGTGAGTGGATGGCCGTTGAGACCTTTTTTATCCGTTCTGGGAAACTACAAGCACATGATTTTCACCTATTTCCAATTATGAATCATCCAAATGAGGAAATCTTTCATTTTTTAATTGAATACTATAACCAGAATGAACGAATTTTACCAAAGGAAATACTCTTACAAACAGAAAGTGATATCGAGGAACTAGCGAAACTTCTAAACACGACAGTTCTTCAACCGAAACGAGGGAAGAAAAAAGGCCTCATTAATTTAGCAGTAAAGAATGCTGCGTTGGCTTTGAAGGAAAAGCTTGCGTTAATGGAATAATTTAAAAAAGAGAAGGCTGGTCTTTCTTCACCCAGCATTTACATTTATAACTCTACGAATGAGGGTGAGAATATGAATGGTGAGGCAGTTAAAAGAATAGAAGCTTTTATTGAAAGTGGGAATTATCCACGATTAAAACAAATAGAAAAGGATATGAAGTTACTAACCACAGAAATGAGAGGGTTTCTAGAATCAAGCGAAATTAAAAGGCATGAATTTCCTAAATATCAGCTTGTTGCGCGTTTTACAGCCAAAAAAATTTATAAAACGGATACGCAAGGGTTAAATGAGTATTTGTTTGATATCGGATTATTACCTTATGTTGTTGGAATTGATCAGACGAGGCTAGCACAGAATCAAGATTTGTATGAGCAACTTCAAGATTTTCGGCTCCCCGATCGTTTTTATGTAAAAGCAAATTTTAATAAAGAATATAAAAGGTTTCAAGCTGAATTTTTTCCGTCTTACATACAATCAGAACATATGGAATTGGAAGACATTGTGAGAAATTTGGCTCATTTAAAGAAGGAAAAGAAAGTTTTAACTCAGCAATATAACCAACTAAAGAAGGACCTTATGAAACTTCCTGAAATTCAACATGTTATGAAGTTACCAAGTGAAGAACGCAAATCCCTTCATCATAAATATGGTAGTTTATCTATTCAAAGCTATCCTAAAAAATATGATAGTTTTCAGATATTCAATCAGTTAAAGGAAAATATCCTAATTAAGTACGGTAAACCAAAACTTCAACAGTTAGAACAATTTAGTAGAAATGGTCTCATAAGTGAAAGAGACTTAAACCAATATCGCGTGTTAACCGATATTCGCTTAGACTTTTCTGTAATAACAATGGATGATGAAAAAAAGATACTGTCCGTAATTTGAAAATGTCGTGGACAAACTACTATTTCTTTGGCTATTTCAAATCAACATGAATACTACGGAAATCAATTAAAAGAATAATTAGCTAACCTTCATCCGAAAAAGGTGGGTAAAAAGATATATTTTCAGTTGCCCCACCCTCTCTTGCGGATCCGAAAGAATATTTAAGGGAAAGTAAAGAGAAATATAAAGCTAATGATAATCCTAATGAGTTTGTTTTTGTTAAGTATTTCAAAGGTGAAGTTGCTCCCCTTACTAATCGAGCAATAGAGAACATTGTTTATAAATATACGCAATCCTTTGATAAGAGAATGTCTCCACATAAGCTAAGACATACTTATGCTACTAACCTAGCTGAAATATCCGGTGGTGATATTCCTCTGATCATGAATCAGCTTGGTCATACCCAAGCTGACATATCATTACTTTATATTAATACAACACGCGAAAAACAAAGGAAAGCTGCTGAAACGCCTGGTAAAAGAAGAATGAAAAAGAATAATCAGTCGGAAAATTATGATGAATACGAAAGTCTTTAATAGTATTTATTTCTTGCTTAGGGAGCTGCTTCGTATTGAAGCAATCTTAGTAGAAGAATTATCCGTAAGCGTAAGTCTTTAGGAGACGTTGTTTCAATTTCATATGATAGTTTCGTAGAATTCAACTTCTATTGATAACAAGAACAACATAGAAACGATCACCAGGGTTACGCCATCCTAATTTGATAGAGATTGCCGCATGATTAATAAAATTCACTGTCGATGGCTTCCGATTTCTGAATAAATGCTTGGTAATGCGAGAATTCGTATTCCTTTGCATACTACGTAGGTAGCAAAACCAAAAATGTCGATGTAGCAGACTGAATATTATACTTACTCAGTCTCCATTAGTCGCCACTTGCGCTATTGATTGAATGAAGTGAAAACCTTGTGTTGTTAATATTGTGAAGGTTGCTTCATGTCCTTCTTTAAGTGCTTTGGCTTGTTCAAAAGCTATTCCATCTTTAGCAATCGCATTTATGGTTTTGCCATTATTTTCTAGTGTAAGTTCACAAAACGGAGTACCTTTTCCTGATTTACTTTCTTTAATTGATTTAGCTATTGCTTCTATAGTAATTATATCCATATTAGACTTAGCCATTTGTTGATTTTGTTGTCCTAATTGTTGGCTGGTTTGTTGTCGTTCAATCTGTCCGTTGGAAGCATTATTGCCATCATCATCATCTTCCTTCCCTGCTATTCCTAAAATAGAGGTAAGAGAATATCTTCTTCCGTAAGTAATGGCCGAACCGATAGCATGTGGTGTATCCCCCCCTGCTTTCAGCAATATTGGAGGAAATTCAAGGCTTTCCCCATTCTCATGTAAGATTGTTGTCATTATCTTTACGATAGCTCTCTCTTTCATACTGTTAGGGTTGCCTACTGCCTCATACATGACAAAGGGAACTTGCATAACTGCAAGGTTATATTTTCCTAATACCGGTTTCGCAATATCAATAATATTTGCTAATGGAACGTATTTTGAGTTGAAATACGGATTATCAGCACTATTTGAAGGGTTTTGTAATTCATTGATTGCCTTGACCAATGATTTATAAAGCTCTTTCTTTTCAGTTTGTTTTTCCATAAAAAATATCTCACCTTTAATTTCTTAGTCTTATAATAGATTGACAAGTAGATTTAGATTTACCAGTGGGAAACTTACCTAATTGTATGGTTTCAACTAAACTATCCTCTTAAACTATCCTCTGTAAAACCTATCTACCAAAATTTCAAGATTTTCTATTATCTTTCTCCATTTTTCCATTAAATAAATCTATTTTATTATTTTTATATCTCTTTCCTCATTTTTTTAATTCAAATTCATTTTTTCATTTTAATTGAAAGAGTAAATCCAAATCATGTATCAATTTCTTATAAACCTTTTGCTTTCTTTTTGATGAAAAGCTAAATTGAGTAATTGTCTAGTTAAAGGCATTAAGCTCTCATCTTTCATTAATACAAGTTATAGGTTATAAGTCTTATTTGACAGTAATAATTAATACAACTATAGATCAAAAGGAAAAATGTGCTCTAATTTGTGAAAAGTTTTTTACATTATTGACACTATCATAATAGTAATTAATAAAACTTGACTGAAATCAATTTTTTACGAAAACAGAAGTTAGATAATCAGGGTAAGGAGGCGTTATATGGATGAAATAAAATTTTAAAAATTGTATTTGTAGAAAAATAGAGTAGAAAAGGAGTGTTTATTATGCATTTTTATAAAGGTAGAAATATGGTAACTGAAAATGGTAAACCTACAACAGTTAATGGCTTACTAAAATCCGTTACCATTATTACTTTAATCTTAAGCTTTACAGCCCTTATTGTAGGGGGATTTTGGATTTTCAAAAATCAGGCACCTATCCCAGAAAAAGTTATTGGAGCTAACGGAGAAGTACTAATGACTGACAGTTCAATTCTAGGAGGCCAAGCTGTCTTTCAAAAATATGGTCTAATGGATTATGGAACCTTACTAGGAAATGGATCATATATGGGTCCAGATTATACGGCTGAAGCATTGAAGGTATATACAGAAGGGATGCAAGATTATCACGCTAAAGCGGATTACGACAGCCTATACAAGGATTTAAATGAGTCTGAACAAGCTGTTATTAAAGATAAAGTAATCAAAGAAATGCGTGAAAATAGATTTAATAAAGATGAAAGCACTCTATATCTTACAGTAGCACAAGTAGCTGGCATTGAACGGGTACAAGCATATTATCGGGATATTTTTGTTAATGGTGATGGCTGGGGGTTAAAATCAGGATTAATTCAAGAGACTCACCTACCAAAAGAGGACCGTGCTTATGTGGATGATGGAGATCAAATTAAACAGATTTCTGATTTCTTCTTCTGGTCTGCCTGGTTATCAAGTACAAATCGTCCTGGAGATAATATTTCCTATACAAATAACTGGCCATATTATGAAGATGCCGGGAACACATATACTTATTCTGCAATTTTATGGAGTGGAGTAAGTATTACAATACTAGCGCTTTTTATTGCTATCATTCTATTTATTTATAAGAAGTATCATTTTGGTATGGAATCTGCGTTTTCAACAGATAATTACCCAGTATATGATTTGAAAAATAAAAAAGTATCAGTATCTCAAGTTAAATCAGCAAAGTTCTTTTTATTTGTTGTGATTATGTTTTTTGTACAAGTTATGTTTGGCACTTTATTGGCACATTATTATACGGAACCCGATTCATTTTTCGGTATCAAGTGGATATATGAACTTTTACCTTTTGGTATTGCTAAAGGCTATCATTTGCAGTTAGCTATTTTCTGGATTGCAACCGCTTGGCTTGGCATGGGGATCTATTTAGCTCCTGATGTGGGTGGTATTGAACCGAAACGACAAGGATTATTAGTTGATATTTTATTCTGGGCATTAGTAGTTGTTGTTGGGGGCTCAATCATAGGTGAATGGCTAGGTGTAAATGGGTACTTGGGTAACCTATGGTTCTTATTTGGCCATCAAGGATGGGAATATCTAGAAATGGGACGTATTTGGCAAATTGCCTTTGTAATTGGGATGGCAATTTGGCTCTTTATCGTTTACCGTGGTATTCATAATGGATTAAAAAGAGAAAGTGATAAAGGTGGATTAATACATCTATTGTTTTATGCGTCTGTTGCAGTTCCGGCCTTTTATATTGCAGCACTCTTAATTACCCCTGACATGAGCTATACTATGTCGGATTATTGGCGCTGGTGGGTCGTTCATTTATGGGTTGAGGGAATCTTCGAAGTATTTGCTGTTGTTATTATCGGTTATATGCTCGTAAACTTAAAGCTTGTCACACAAAAATCAGTTGTAAGAATGTTTTATTTCCAGATTATACTTTTACTCGGAACAGGTGTATTAGGAATCGGTCACCATTACTATTACAATGGTTCTCCGGAAGTATGGATTGGAGTAGGAGCTGTATTTAGTGCTCTTGAAATCATTCCACTAACCCTATTAGTTTTAGAAGCTTATGATCAATATAAAATGTTACGGGCCGGTGGTGTAGACTTCCCTTACAAAACCACATTTTGGTTTCTGATTGCAACATCAATTTGGAATGTGGTTGGTGCTGGTGTAACAGGATTCTTAATAAATCTTCCTGCCGTCAATTACTTTGAACATGGTCAGCAATTAACACCTGCACATGCGCATGCCGCCATGATGGGTGTATATGGAATGTTTGCCATAGCAGTTCTGTTATATTCACTTCGGAATGTGGTCAAACCAGAGAAATGGAATGATAAATGGGTTAAATGGTCATTCTGGCTATTAAATATTGGTTTATTTGGAATGGTCTTCTTGGCTTTAATGCCAATTGGATTTATACAGTTCAAAGAGGCATTCGTAAATGGTTATTGGTCATCACGTACAAGTGAATTTTTACAGCAAGATATAATACAAAACTTACTCTTATTCCGATCAGTTCCTGATACTATTTTCATTGTGGGGGTCGTAATCCTATTAGTATTTTCTATTAAGGCAATGTTTAATCTGAAAAAGCCTACTGTTAAGGATGGAGAAGAAATGGATAACGGAAAATAATCGGTTTTAATGATTAAAAAATAGTTTTGTAATATGCTTGGAAATCCTTAATTAATACGATCTTTTTCAAAGAATTTACATTCTCAAGGTATATGTACATTGGTATTAAGACTATATTGGCATATACAATGTCAGACTTGTAGAAAGTAAAGAAATGGCTTAATGAAGAAAGTGTTTTCTATGATGCGATTCATATAGTTAATAATCCTTCAACACGTGAAGAACTACAAAATATGTATCAAAATATGGAACACAGGTAATTATTGGGTTAAAGAGGAGAAAATAAAAAAGTA
Source organism: Bacillus andreraoultii (assembly GCF_001244735.1). GTDB lineage: Bacteria > Bacillota > Bacilli > Bacillales > Caldibacillaceae > Caldifermentibacillus > Caldifermentibacillus andreraoultii. Next base: position 82,555 of record NZ_LN868937.1, on the reverse strand, counting down.
TTTACCTAGTCTTATATATATCTCCGTTTTAGAGAAGTCCCCCACTCATATAAGGGGGAATCTTAATGAAAAAGAGATGGCCACATGCCATCTCTTTTTCATTATATTTTGTGCTACTGGTATATAATTGTCCTTTAACTCTGGTTTTCCTTTATTGGGGAAATCTCGTTTTAATTAATCACTCGGCTTTATTCTTTATTTTAAAATTAAAATTGTAAAGTATCATAGGGGTCAACTGGATTACGCTTGATGCTGGCCTCAGAAAACTCTACAGCAAAAATTGCTGTTGTTTCTTCTCCCATTATCAACTTATCTTCAAAACTTGCATCTCGATTAGTAAAATAACTCTTAACTTGTTGAATCTCTTCTAAATCTAACGGTCTCACAGTAGCTTTTTGGACACGAACAAACTCATATACACCCTTTGTGAGCGTGGTAAAGGAAACACGATTATTTTCCTTAAATTCTTTAACTTTTGGTCTGGCTGGGTTTGTTGAAATATAAATAATTCCTGGTTTGCTTGTATTTTCATAATAATTGACTATCCGAACATTTGGCTTATTGTTTACAGCTGTAGCTAACGCTATTAAATCATGATCCTTTAAAATCCGTTTATATTCTTTCAATAAATCCATATGATAAAAACTCCTTTAAGCATTTATGAGATGAAAAGGCATTACGAGGGGAGCCTTTTGTTTACTTTTATAGCTTATCATGTTAAAAAATAGAGGTTCTTGACCCAAATCAAGTTTTCTTAAATAAGTTTTTAAAAACTAAAAATCTAATAGCCATTAGCATTTTCTATCCCGGCTTCCAATTTTAAAACTAATAATATTTATGAACTCTTTCATCAATTCAAAGTGCAATTATTGTTATAATTCAATTGGCGGAAAGCCCGATCGACTCCATAACCAAAGTGGAGTATGGACATCGATTGGGTCAATCCCTGTACCCGTAAGTACTTCTGCCCAACAATCAGCCACAAACTCTCGATCCTTTGCCGTTCCTCTTAATACATCTTGAGAACATAATCCAAGTTTTACCGTAGCTTTCAAAATATGGGTGTCAGGAGCAATGGAAATCATGCTTCGATTTTTCCAACTGACACCTGCATACTTTTCTAAAACATAGAGCCAATAGTTAAATATTTTTGGTCCTGATAAATAAGGAAACTCCGATTTTCTTTCCTTCTGAACGATGGATTTTAGGATTGCTACATCATAAAGCGAAGCCTCTAATAACCCTTGGACATTTTTTTGATTCGAGGACTGAACAATTGCTTTGGCGATTCTTTGCCAAATTTGTGTATGTCGATTAGGTTGGATGGCAATTTTATACAAAGTTAACACATCCTGCAATTCTTCAAAATTATAATTTTGAACCATACTTGGATTGAAAATCCAACGGTCATCTGCTACACTATAGGCTTGTGCAATTGACTGCCATAAAGGATAAACCGGCCTTTTATAATCTAAGGACATTCCAAATGTAAGTACTTCAGGAAGCTCGACAACTGGAACAAGTCCAACTAAAACATCCTCCGGTAAAATTTGCCCGCCAAATTGACCTAGTTTATACATAGTCAATAGAGATTGAACTTTACCTAAGAAAGCTCTCTTATCCAACGTCATTTTCCCTTTTGTATATATCAATTAATTGATGTAACGCTGGTGGATTATTGCCCACAACTCTTTTCAATTCTTTTTCTTGATCATCCACTAATATCGTTACTGGAACACCCGTTAACCCATATTGTTCAATGACTGCTGGTTCCTTAAATATGCTATATTCTTCATATTTAACTCCATTGGCTTTTAAAAGTGCCTCTACCGTCTGGCAAGGAACACAATTGGGTTTACTAAACTTTATAATTTTCATAGGCTCCTCCTTCAAATTTAATTTTAGCGATATAAGCGAGAACCTCGTGACTTCAGTACTTCAGTCAGGAGTTGATAATGAACTAACCATTTAAGCCGTATAGATTAAAGGATGATTTCCTTTTTCTATAGTAACCCTCCTCCCTTTCACAGGCGAAGTCAAAAGAGATTTAACTCATTTGTATTCATAAACTAATATAATTACAAAAAAGGCCACTGAGTAATTTCCTTCTCAGTAGCTTTATAAGGGGCTAATAAGGATTATTGAGTGACACAATCAATTAGTATCCCTTTTAGGTATGTGACATGTAGTGTTTGATTTGTTCAATCTTCAGCATTAAAATCTATTTTTACTTTACTGAAGTTGAATAGTACTTTTACACTATCTTCTTCAACGTCATTAACTCTTTTCGCTGCGTTTTGATCCTTTGCAAACAGGCGGGACAAGATAGCGTTTCTAGTTGATTCGTTGCTTTTTGTATTGAATATTCCCCCCTTCCTATGCTTGATAAGCTTTGTCCGCTTCCGCTAACATGTTAAATGTGCCTGCATATGTTTCACAAACATCTCCAGGAATGGTGTAGTTGTCTGTGATTTTTCGTAATTGAGCAAATTCAGCATCTAAGTCAGGTTTGTTCGTACCTGCGTCTTTTACCTTTTTACTGATTTTTTCGAATAGTTCACGTACTTCAAAGGCTTCTGGATGGTTCTTACCATGGGCCCGTGTAATCGCAGTAGTGTATAAATCCAGTTTTTCAAAATGGTTTGTTATTACTTCGTTAAATGTTTGTTCAGACATTATTATTTCCCTCTTTCTATAAATAATTTTTGTTATGTGTGTTTGTCTTAGGCAGATTTTACTTTTGATTTAACGACGGGATATCCTAAGTCTTCAATTGCCTTTTTGATATCATTAATGGTGATCGTTTCTGAATCAAAATCTACTTTTACTTTACTGGCATTGAATAATACTTTTAAGCTATCTTGATTAACCCCGTTTAATCCTTTCACCGCATTTTCAATCTTTTGCATACAAGATGGACAAGATAATGTTTCTAATTGAATAACTGCTTTTTGCATGAATTATTTCTCCTTTCGTCTTATCTTTGATTTTTTTGTTTTCCCTCTTCTTCTTTACAATTTAAGTATAGCTCAGGTTCAACGAAATGAAATTGACG